>JADFSR010000003.1 GCA_022560615.1 Gemmatimonadota bacterium | reverse complement strand
GCTCGTTCACCTACGGCGACGCCGTCCGGGCCGAGGACACTTACCCCGCCCTGGTTGCGGAGAGGCTTGACGGCGCGGTGAAGAACGCAGGCGTGTCAAGCTATGGGCTGACACAGATGCTGCTCGCCGCGCGAGACTTACTTCCGCGAGTCGAGCCAGATCTGCTCATCGTGCAATACTCGACTTGGCTGGTCGACCGCGCCACCCAGCCGTTCGCACCGAGCTACTTCGGCCTGATTCCGGTTCCGTACTTCTACGGGGACGAGGGGATCGAGCTCCACGGACCGGCGTTTGGCAGCCTGGTCTTCGATCTGCCGGTGGGCGGTTATCGCCATTCGCCGAGGAGCGCTATCGACTTCCTATCGTTCGCCTGGCGTGTGGGGCTGCCCCTGTTTCTGCACGACGACTACCATATGCTGTACTACTATGCGGGGCGTGCCATAGGCTTCATCCCCCAACCGACGAGCAATCGAGACGGTATGGTTAGGCACGTCTTTTCGGAGATGGCGAGGTTAGCGGACAGCGTCGATGCCTCGCTCGTGATCGTGGTTCTTGGGGGCGGACCAGAGCCGGTCCCCATTCCCAGGCATCTGCTGCCGGCATCGGCCGTCATCGTCGATGCTCATCAAGCCCTCCTCGAAGCGCTACCTGTGCGTGACAGGGCCACATACGACCGATCGTACGCACATTGGCGGGGAGAACCGCCCCGGATCGTCGACAGGCATCCCAACGAACGGGCTCACGACATCATCGCCGGCTCTATCGTCGACGCAGTTTCCGACTCGACGGGGGCACGATAGAATAGGAAACGACGGGCGATCGACGTCAGGTTCATCCGGGCTCCTCCCGAAAGGCGCGTGCCGAGCTGCGAGTCGACACGAGCCGAGCGGAGCCTGCGGAGTATCTGCTGTGAATCCGTCATCGCATGAAGTGACTTCAAGGCGCACCCGGCGGGGGTGCGGCTTCGAATCGGAAGACCCTCCCTCCCCAGAGGAGAGCGTACAACTCACCATTCCGATCTTCGCCGAAAGCAGTGATCCACCCGGGATTGTCCGAGTCCTGGAACAGCGACCCTCGGGGGAAGTGCTCCTGAACGTCCCCCGCCACACCTCCCTCGACCTTCACGCTTCGGATGAAGCCCTCGAAGTCCGCGAAGATGAATCGCCCACTGAGCGTGGGGGCCCGTACACCCCTGTAGACGTATCCGCCTATGATGGCCGCCCCCACGTCGTGGTCGTACTCCATGACGGGAAGCACGGTGGTATCCATGACCACCGTGCAGTCGGTGCGTCGGCAGTAGCTGCCCTCGAGCACGTCCCACCCGAAGTTGGTTCCGGCGGCGGTGCGAGGGACGACGTTCAACTCCTCGCGCCGATTCTCACCCACGTCGGCGATGTACAGGAGGTCGGGTCCGACGTCGAAGGCGATGCGCCACGGATTCCGGAGACCGTACATGTAGACCTCGGGGCGCGACGTAGCTGGCCCATTGGAGAACGGGTTGTCGAGGGGGACGGTGTATCCAGCCGGGAGGGGCATCCCGTTTACGCGTATACGCAATATGCTGCCTCTCAGGTCCCCCGTGTCCTGGGCGATGTGGGCCTCCTGAGGGGCTTCGCCATCCCCCACCGCGATCCAGAGGTAGCCGTCGGGCCCGAAGAGGATCTGCCCGCCATTGTGGTGCCCTCCGAACTCGGGGTCGTGCGGCACCGTCAGAACCGGCTCCCGTGACGCGAGATCGGCATAGTCGGGGTGGAAGGCCAGCCCCAATAGGCCCTGCTCGTCATCCTGCTTGACCAGCTCCACCATGTCCAGGAAGCGGCCTGTGGAGCCATCGAGGTGGATGATCTCGATGACGCCTACCGTCCGTACCACCATGAGCCGGTCGTCGCCTGGAGGCGACGTGAGGTGCGCCGGAGTCCGGAACCCCGACGCCATCTCACCGTCGCCGAGAAAATCGAACGCGAGACTCTCTCCTCCCAGGAGCGGGAGTTCGCGGTCCGATGCATCGCGCAGGCCCACGACAAAATCGAGCACGAGCCTCGAAGAGGGTCCGCGTCGCAGACACCACGGACACCTGTACCGAAGATTCGGCCCCATACGCTCCCTGAAGCACAAAAGCGGAATCGCTTACGGGTATCAGCTCGAGCCCGTCCCCGACGTTGATCTCGACCTGTTCTTCGGGACCCGGCACGAAGACCTGGCCGTTTCCGTCCCAAAAACGCCACACGGAACGAGTCCGGCCGTTGAGTCTCGCGATCCTACCCCCGCCAGTGTGCAGTGTGGGATACTCGTTGGCGCCCATGAAGGCCTAACTTTGAGGCGACGCACCGTCCAGAAGGAGCCTGCTCGATGACTCAAAGCGGTACACGCCTATGAGCCGTAACCCCGCCCACGTTCTGGGAGTGCCCATCACTCACCGTGATCTTGGGACGGCCGTAGCCGGGATCGAAGCATGTGTCTCCTCCGGCCGCGGTGGGTACGTCTGTCTCGCGCCCGTCCACATGATCATGGAGGCGTTGGACGACCCCTCGTTCTTCGACATCCTCGACCAAGCAGAGGCCGTGCTCCCCGACGGCATGCCGTTGGCCTGGTCGCTACGCGCGGACGGCTACCGGGGAACCGAACGGATCGCCGGCATGGATCTTACCCAGGCCGTGCTCGGGCTCGCACAAGAACGGGGGCTCACTGTAGGCTTCTACGGCGGGCATCCGGAGGTGTTGGAGCAGCTACTCGAGGTGGTACAGTCGCGCTGGCCGAGGGTTCGCATCGCTTACGCCTACAGTCCCCCGTTCCAGACGCAAAGCGAGAGCGAAGTGGAGGAACAAATCGAGGAGATCAATCGCTCGCTTGTGCAGATCTTGTTCGTAGGCTTGGGATGCCCCAAGCAGGAGCAGTGGATGGCCGCGAATCGGGCAAATACCCCGGCCGTCATGCTCGGAGTGGGAGCTGTCTTCGACGTTCTTTCGGGCGTGAAGCCCCAGGCGCCGATTCTGCTTCGCCGCCTCGGCCTCGAATGGCTTTTCCGCCTCGTGCTGGAGCCGCGGAGGCTCTTCTGGAGATACGCGCGCCACAACCCGCGGTTCGTGTGGAGAAGTATCGCCGCGAGAGTAGGCAAGCGCTTCAGTCGTTCGTAGGCGTCGCGGCTTCGAATCGGAAGATCCGCCCCCCGAAGAGAAGAACATACAACTCACCATTCCGATCCACGCCGAAGGCGTGGATCCACCCGGGGTTGTCCGAGTCCTTGAACAGCGACCCCAGAGGGAAGTGCTCCTGAACGTCCCCCGCCACGCCTCCCACGACGCTCACGCTTCGGATGAACCCCTCGAAGTCCGCGAAGACGAATCGCCCGCTGAGCGTGGGAGCCCGCTCACCCGTATAGACATATCCGCCTATGATGGCCGCCCCCACGTCGTGGTCGTATTCCAAGACAGGAAGCACGGTGGTGTCCAACACCGCAGTGCAGTCGGTGCGCCGACAGTAGCTGCCCTCGAGCACATTCCAACCGAAGTTGGATCCCGCGGCAGTCCGGGACACGACGTTCAGCTCCTCGCGCCGGTTCTCACCTACGTCGGAGATGTACAGGAGGTCGGGTCCCGCATCGAAGGAGATGCGCCACGGGTTTCGGAGGCCGTACATGTAGACCTCGGGGCGTGACGTAGCTGGCCCATTGGCGAATGGGTTGTCCAAGGGGACGGTGTACGCGGCCGCGAGGGGCGCCCCGTTTACACGGATACGCAGTATGCTCCCCCTGAAGTCTCCCGTGTTCGTGGCGACGAGGTCCGTCTGGGGCGATTCACCGTCCCCGACGGTGATCCACAGGTAGCCGTCCGGCCCGAAGACGATCTGCCCCGCATTGTGGTGCCCTCCGAACTCGGGATCGTGGGTCACCGTCAGAACGGGCTCCCGCGACGCGAGATCGGCAAGGTCGGGGTCGGAGCTCACCGTCATGCGGTCGATCTGCGTGTTTCCGTCGAGCGACGTGTAGGAGACGAAGAAGGTGCCGTTGCTGGCATAGTCGGGGTGGAAGGCCAGCCCGAGTAGGCCCTGCTCGTCACCCTGCTTGACCAGGTCGATCAGGTCCACGAAGCGGCTCGTGGACTGGTCTGGGTGGATGATGTCGATGACTCCTATCTTCCGTGCCACCATGAGCCGGTCGTCGCCCGGAGGTGAAGTCAGATGTGTCGGAAACCGGAAGTCCGACGCCATCTCGCGAAGGCAGATGCCGTCCAGCGTGGGTCCGGAACACGGCGCCTCCACAACCTCCACCGGGACCGGCGCGAAGGTCGCCACCTCGAGCTCACCAGCCGTGAGGCGCACACGAATGGAGTCGGTCCCCACCAACCCTCCAGCTATGCTCCACGATTCACCATCCGAAGTCAGTAGGACGGCCCCGCCGCCCTGGACCACCTCCACCGCCAACGTCTCGCTCTCGAGGGGCGCGAGCGCCTGGTCGGTCGAATCCCTGAGGCTCACGTCCAACGTCAACACGTCATCCGTGTCGAGGTGGAAGGCCCCATCGGCCGCCGAACCCGTTGCCGTCAGGGTATCGTTGCCAGCGACAAGCAAGACAGATGTCGGCAGCGCGTGTACCACCATCGGGAATGCGGCCGCCTCGAAGCGGCTCCGCGAGGGCGCCACAACCGAGACTTGAACCGAAGATTGGGCTGCGGAGACTCCTCGAAGGACGAAGAAAGAATTCCCCGCGGAAATCAGCTCGAGCCCCCCCCCGACAGTGATCTCGACCCGGTCCTCGGGGTCTGGAACGAAGACCTGGCCACTCCCGTCCCAGAACGCCACCTGGAAGGAGTCCGTCTGGAACGTTTCCCGGATCGCTGGAAGGGTGACGGCCCCGAAGGCCGTCGCCTCCGCCCTCAGGTCCGGGAAGACCAACTGGACTGTGATCGGGTCGAGGGGGACGTCGGGCTCGACGCCCTCGTCGTCGCACGCCAACGCCAGGAGCAGCACACCTGACAGTCCCAGGGCAGTTCTAGTTCGAATTCTCTTGGTCCCACCCACGCTCATCGCGGCTGCCTCAGCGTCCGATCTGGACAAATTGAAACCCACTCACGGCTGATGGTACGTCGACGGACTGCACCAGGCCCTGCCCCAACTGGCCGAAGGAACTTGTTCCCCAGCAGAACGCTAGCAGGCTGACCCGCTCCACCGCACACGAGGTCGAGGCGCCGGCGAACACACTATAGTACAAGTTATCGCCAATGAGTTGTGGGACCCCCTGTAGCACGTTGGCGCCGTTGCCCAATTGCCCTGACGCGCCTTCTCCCCAGCAGTACAGTCGGCCATTCGACGCCAGTGCACACGTGTGGTACAGGCCGGCGGAGATCGACCCGTACCGTATCCTGAAGGCTACGGAGGTGGGGACCAAGTGATCGGTGACTTTGCCGATCCCGAGCTGAGCATGCTCGTTTGCGCCCCAGCAGCGTGCGCGCTGGCCCTCATCGATTGCGCAAGTGTGACCGGCCCCGGCCGACACGCTGAGGAACCGAGCCCCCGTGGCGATGCGTACCGGCAGCCGCGAGTCCGTCGTCGATCCATCGCCCAACTGCCCTCGGTCGTTCGCACCCCAACACCATACGATGCCATCTTCGGCCACCGCACAAGAATGACGACCGCCAGCCGAAACGTCCTTGAAACGCTGCTCCGACTCGATGAGCACCGGTTGCCGTAGACCTACGGTGGTGCCATCGCCCAACTGCCCGAACTCATTCCAACCCCAGCAGCGGACCCGACCGTCGACGGTCAAGCCACAGGTGTGGCGCCCCCCGGCCGCGACCTTCCGGAAGTGAAAGCCGCCCGCGACGAAGATCGGGGAGAGCGAAGAGAGTGCGGTTCCATCGCCTAGTTGCCCCTCGGCTCCCCGGCCCCAACACCAGATGTCGCCGGAACCCTTCAGGCCGCAGGAGTGTCCCACGCCCGTCGATACGGTGGTGAGCCCGCCTGGAGAGGGAATCTGCCTCGGCACCGCCGAGCCAGCCCGGTCGCCGGTCCCGAGCTCACCGCTGACTCCCCTTCCCCAACAGTACGCGGAGCCGGTGGCAGCCCAGGCACAGACGTGTTCAGACCAAGCTGCCGGCGCAGGGGGATCCACCGTGACCGGGACGGTTGCGCTGTGGCTACCAAGCGTGGCGGTGATCACCGTCTGGCCTTCTGAGTGCGCCGTCAGGAGTCCCAGCGCATCTACCGACGCGAGAGTGTCGGCTGAAGACCACACGACCCCTTCAACCGGCAGGGCGATCCCCTCGGCGTTCCGCGCCTCGGCTCGCAGTTGGAATACGCCGGTGACCGCAATGCCCACAGAGTCCGGGAGGATCGAAAAAACGGCGACAGTCTCCCCGCCCGGATAGACCACTCCCTCTTCGCAGCCGACAACCAACAGCGACAAGAGAAAGACCGCCATCCCTAGGGAAGTCCCTGGTCGCGTGCCCCCGGAGTGAGTATTCATGCCCATTGCCGTAAGAAAAGGGGCCGGAGTGGAAACGTCCAGGGCGCGTGGTCGAGCAAAGCGCTCAACAACTGTAAGGTCCGTTATGGTCGATGCTGGCGGGACGATCTTGGTGACTGGCGCGCGTGGGTTCATTGGGCCGTATATGGTACGTCAGCTGCTGCGAACGACGCAGCAAACCATTGTGGCGGTCGACGTCAAGCCGGTCGATCCGGCTAGCGATTATCCCCCACAGGTCGTTGAATTGGCATTGAATTTGGCAGATGAGGCGGCGGTCAAGAGTCTCTTCATCGACCACCGCATCGTCCGGATTTTCGACCTCGCTTCGAACGCCGAGACCGGTGGCATGGCGGAGGACTACCGCATCAACCTCACCATGACCAGCCACATCTGCGCGATGGTGAAGACCCATGACGTCGAGAGGCTGATTTTCTTCTCGACCTGCTTCGTGCATCGCAAGGAGGACGAGCTACCGGCGGGCGACGACGACTACGCGCCGGTGGAGGCCTACGGCGCGTCAAAGGTCGAGTCGGAACGACACATCCGCGCCACGCTGCCGGCGGACAGGTGGCTAGTGGTGCGGCCAACCTATGTGTGGGGAGCCGGCAGCAACCGCTTCGCAAACGGCCTACTCTACCGGATCGCCAAAGGGCAGATGCTGCTGTCCTCGGACCGCTCGATCCACCGGCACTATGGGCACGCGTCGACGGTCTGCGGCCAGGCGGCGGAGTTGGCGGATGCCGATCCCCGCGAAACCGCGGGGCGGGTGTACTATCTATCGGACCCATGGATGCCGCTGCGCGAGTTCGGTAACGTCGCGGCTCACAATATCCCCGGCAGCAAGATCACGCACGTGCCCACGCGACTCATCCGGGCACTCGGCGTGCTCGGCGGGCTCGCGGGACGCTCGGGCATCGCTTTCCCGATCAATCCGATGCAGGCGCGGGAGTTGACGTCCAGCTTTCCAATTCCACTGGAACGGACGCTGAGGCTGACCCGGACCCGCGTCGATCTGGACGCTGCCATGGCCGAAACGACCGCTTGGGCCCGAGAGGCAACGGCTGGCTGGACGAGCAAGGCCACCTGAGCGTGGCCCGAATCCTCGCCGTCGGCATGTTGCCGCCTCCGGTCGGCGGTCAAGCCTTGCTCTTTCAGGAGGCGACCGAGCACCTCGCGCTGACGCACGACGTCGACGTCATCGACATCCAGCTGCAATCGAACCTGGGCGACTCCGGGGTCATGGGCGCCGGCAAGGTCCTCGGCCTTTTGAAAATCCTGTTGTTCCGCGTCCTTCCGCTGCTGTTCGGTCGCGCTCACGACATCCTTTATTATTGCCCTTCCGGACCGAGCCGTTTCGGCGTCATGAAAGACATCCTCATCTTGCCGATCCTTCGTGCCAAGACGAGCCGCACCGTGTTTCATTACCACGCCACCGGCGGTCCGCAGTACGCCCTCGACCACGGCGGGTTGCTGCGCCGTCTCGGGCTTTGGGTCTACGACCGGCCGGACGTGGCGATTCGGTTGGCGGAAGGGTTGACCCCGGACGACCCGTCGGTAATCAACGCTCTCGAGGTACGGATCGTTCCGAATGGGATCGAAGATCCTGTGGCCGTGCATGGCTGCCGCTGGACCCCCCCGCGTGACAAGGTCAGGCTTTGCTACATCGGCGCGATTACGGAAGGAAAAGGGGTCTTCGTCATTGTCGACGCCGTCAAGATGCTCCTCGACCGCGGCATTGACATCGAGGCGATCCTGATCGGTGAGGGAAACGAGCGAGAAGTCGCCGATCTGAAAACGAAGATTGAGCTGTTTGGCCTCCGGGACCGGGTCGTGTTGGCCGGTCTGATGTTCGGACGAGACAAATTCGAGGCGCTCGCCAACTCGACGCTGTTCTGCTTTCCGTCCTTTTTCGGCTCCGAGACGCAGCCGCTTGCGGTGACCGAGGCGATCGCCCTCGGCGTGCCGGTCGTAGCCACCGCTTGGCGCGCCATCCCGAGCATCGTTCAGGATGGCGTCAGTGGTTTCCTGGTGGAGCCGGGACGCTCCGATGCCGTGGCCGATGCGATCGAACGGCTGATCACGAGCTCCCACATGCAGGCATTCAGCGAGTCGGGACGCGCCCACTTTCTCCGCACGTTCACAAAGGCGCGGTTCCTTGAGGCCCTGGAAGCGGCGATCACCCGGTAGAGCTGATCGGGATGACTCGCAAGCTCATCGCTGGTGCCTCAGCGTCCGATCTGGAAGAACTGAAACCCACTCACGGCTGATGGCACGTTGACGGATTGGACGAGGCCCTGACCCAGCTGGCCGAAGATCCCAGTGCCCCAGCAATACGCCTGGAGGGTAGTCCGCTCCACGGCACAAGAGAACGACGCACCGGCGAACACGCTCTGGTAGTGGCTCTCGCCAATGAGCTGTGGGTCCCCATGGAGCATGTTGGCCCCATCGCCCAACTGCCCTGACGCGCCTTCTCCCCAGCAGTAGAGGCGACCACCGAGCTCGAGTCCACATGTCTGATACAGGCCTGCGGAGATCGCCTCATACCGGATCCCCGAGGATACGGGCGCCGGACGTCGTCGATCGGTGAGGGTGCCCAGCCCGAGCTGGGCATGCTGGTTGGCCCCCCAGCATTGCGCCCGATCCAGCTCATCGAGGGCGCAGGTGTGGGCAGCTCCGGCCGAGACACTCACGAATCGGTGCCCCGTCGCGACCTCTACGGGGAGTGGCGAGTCCGTCGTCGACCCATCGCCCAACTGCCCTCGATCGTTCGCACCCCAACACCACACGATGCCATCATCAGCCACCGCACAGGTATGACGAGCGCCGGTCGACACGTCCTTGAAACGCTGCTCCGACTCGATGCGCACGGGTTGGCGTAGGCCGACGGTCGTGCCGTTCCCCAACTGCCCGAAGTGGTTCCACCCCCAGCACCGCACGCGACGCTCGACAGTCAAGCCGCACGTGTGACGACCCCCTGCCACAACCTTCACGAAGTGGGACCCACTGACAACCTGGACTGGAGAGAGAGCAGAGTTTGTGGTTCCGTCACCCCGTTGCCCCTCAGCCCCGCGGCCCCAGCACCACAACTCGCCGGTGTCCTTGAGACCACACGAGTGTCCAGCCCCCGTCGATACGGCCGCCAGTCCGCCAGGCAACGGAACCAACTTCGGAACCGGAGAACCGATCCGGTCGCCGGTACCGAGCTCACCGCTAACTCCCCGGCCCCAGCAATACACGGAGCCGTTGGCAACCCACGCGCACACGTGTTGAGCCCAAGACGCCGGGGGCGGCGGGTCCACGGTCACCGGGACGGTCGCCGTTCCGCTGCCGAGCGTAGCGGTGATCACCGTCTGGCCTTCCATATGGGCCGTCAGTAGCCCAAGAGCGTCTACCGATGCTACTGAGGTGTCGGGAGACGTCCACACCACGTCGTCAACCGGCAGCGTAATCCCTCCGGCGTTCCGCGCGTTGGCCTGAAGCTGGAAGGCGCCGGTGACCGCCACTCTTACATGGTCGGGTAGAATGAAGAAATCCGCGACGATCTCTCCGCCCGGATAGACCACGCCTTCTTCGCAGCCGAGAGCGAAAAGCGACAGCGAAACGACCGCCAAACCCAGGTGAATCCCTTGCCGCCGGGCCCTGGAGCGAGTCTCCTGGCTCATCGTTGGAAGAGAAGGTCCATCAGTGCGGACGTCCAGGGGATACCTCTGACCAAGACCCTGACACCAGGCTCGCTGCCACGAAGAAGCCCGCGAACTGGGTGAGGGGTCCGTAGTAGTCGAACGCGTTGTCCGTGAGTGAGATCACGCCCCATGCCATCAGGATGGCGAGCGCCGGGAGAGTCACTTCCTGCACGCGAGGGTCGGCTCTCAGCCCTGCAGCAACCGCCACGCGCAGCCACGCCAGCATGGCCACCGCGAAGAGGGCGATGCCCAGGAAGCCCGTGTCGGTGCCCAGGCGGATGTACTCGTTGTGCGCCACGAGGCCCATGTCCTCAGGAAAGACAGATCTCAGCACCGCCGTAGATGATCCCAACCCCAAACCCAGCCAGGGGCTGGCCATCCACGCCAGGACCAGAACCCCCCAGAACAACTCACGACCGGACCAGTTGATGGTCTGGTATAGCCGGATCGGGTCCTGAAATAGCTCGAGCAGCTCTGCGAGCGAAGGAGCCACGCCGAACGTGCGCTCCAGGAGCACGGGAGCGAGCATCAGAGTCAGGACCAACACCGCCCCCGCGCCGATAGCGGCCGCCCGGTAGTTCCTGCGAACCACTGCCGAGTATAGCGCCACCGCCCCCAATGACACCGCACCCGCGAGGAACGTGATGCGGGTCAGGGTCAGCGCGATCCAAATCGTCGCTCCGGCGGCTACGACGAGGTAGCGCATCTGCCCGCGAGAGGCGAAGCGCACCAGAGATACGAGCACCGCCACGAGCATTGCGAACGAGAACGGGTTCTGGTGAGTCCCCGCGCCCATGAGGCGTACCTCACCCGAGTCCTCGACGAACACGTCCCCCAGCAGGATGAACAGCGGGTTGATGACAATGAGCACTGTGGCCCCGATGAGCAGCCAATCCACCATGCGATCGATCTGTTTGTGGGTCCGGCCCGGTGCCGCCACCACGAGGAAGATCAGGAGGGGCCAGGCGAGTTTGAGAAGCAGCCGTAGGCCCTCGAGCGGGTCCTCGGAAGCTGGGATGGTGGTCGCGGCAAAGGCCAAGAAGAGCAGGTACCAGCGGACCGGCGGGGAAGCCAGACGCCCCCAATAGCGGCGGTCGGTGATGACCACCAGCCCGAGCCCGGCGCTCACGAAGATCAAGCGGATGCCGTTCATGTCCAGGCCACCCAACTGCTCGAACATGGTCTTGAAGCCACCCGTGAGGAACGACAGGTCCAGAGGGCCGATGGCCAGCATGGCGGCAATGACCCCGAGGGGCCACGTCACCGTCAGTCCAAACAGCACGCAGCCGATGAGCAGACCAAGGGTCAGCCACGGGTCCCACGAGGTTCCCACTGCGGAAACCACTACGAGCAGCACCACACCGGCCCAGATCGCCCGCGAAGGTCGCTGCTCGCTATGGGAGACGACCCGGGGCGCCTGTATCACCTCATCAGGTGAGGGCATCGTCGAGCTCTTGCATCACGCGCTCCACAGAGCGCTCCCGAGTGAACGTCACGACCCTCGCCCCGGAACTCCGAGCGGCGGCGATGAGCAGGGCGTCCCTCTGGAACGCCAGGGCGTTCTGGGAAAGGGAGAGGTAGCAGAGCGCGGGTCGCCGAGTCCAGGCAACGACCAGGACTTCGGCCAGGTGCCGCGCAGAGCGGCGGTCAGCCAACTCCACATGGTGGACCCGAAATCGCGTGCGCAGCTCGATGGAAGAGAGCAGCATCTTCGTGAAGACCGAGACGCCGTGAACAGGGGGCGGGGTTGGAGCGACTACCAGAAGTCCAGGTCGCAGATCTTCGGGAATTCCGGAGGCCCGTAGGCGTCTGCGCACGAACGCCGGCCAAACGGTCCACACGAGCAGCGCGGCCTGCTTCCGCACGTTCGTGACCTGGGGAAACCGGTCCCTTAGCGACGCAAAGGGCCACGCCGCCAGCGCGATGAAGAGCCGCAGGGCGGCCCTGAAGCCGAATAGGAGTCGCGCCGCCAGGCCGGCCACAAGGCCAGAGCGCTCCCGTATCAGTCGGACTCGGACCTCTCCTTCCAGCAGCTCCAGCGGTGAAGACGACCGTGCTGTCGACGCCCGGTGGTGATGCAAGGTCGTCACGCCGCCGAGGTAGCGGATTTTCCAACCCCGTTTCTCGAGACGGAGGCACAGCGCCAGATCCTCATGGTACATGAACACTTCGTCGGGCATCCCGCCCACATCCAATACCGCCTCGCCGCGGACCATGATGAAGGCACCCATGAGCGCCTCTACGTCGCGATCGCCCTCGTGGTCCCAATCCCCCATCACCTGGTGCGCGAACACGCGACTGTGGGGGAAGAATACATGGAGGTAGAAAGCCTCCCAAACGAGATCCAGAAGTCGATAGTGTCGTCGGGCGGATTCGACCTGGACTCGTCCGTCCGGAAGCAGAACTCGGCACCCGACGGCGCCAAGGGAGGGATCCGCGTCCAACTCTCGGACGCAGGCCTCCAGCGTGCCGTCGCCGACCTCCGTGTCGGGATTCAGAAAGAGGACGTGGCGGCCGCGGGCCTCGACCAGAGCCAGGTTATTCGCCCGCGGGAAACCCAGGTTCTCATGATTCTGAACGATCCGCACGAGCGGGAAGCTCTCTGCAACCGCCTGGAGGGTCCCATCGGAAGAGCCGTTGTCCACCAGGATCACCTCGACCTCGAGCTCGCCCTTGCGCTCGAGTACACGCTGGATGCACGTGAGCACAAGCTCCCGGACGTTCCAGGTCACGAGGATCACCGAAAGGTCGGGGCTCACAGGGCTCACAGGGCTACAAGGGGGCTCAAGGGGCTCAAAGGGCTCAAGGAGCGCTCCTCGCGCTCAATCCACGGGCGGCGAAGAAAAGCAGACCCGCATCCAGAACGGTCCGGAAGCTCCAGGCGCCCGCCGCACCGACGATGCTCCATCGGCTGATGCAGAACCAGGCGACGGCAATGTGCACAGGGAGCTCGAGCAGGTGCAGCTTTCCCGTCACGTCGGCCCTACCCAGTCCCTGCAGGACCGAGAACGGCACGAACGCCAACGAATTCGCCAAGACTCCGGGCGCGAGAATCTGTAGCGCAAGCACGATCTCTGGTGTCGCCTGGGGACCGAGCCACGTGCGCAGAATAGGACCCGCGAAGATCAGGAGCACCACAGCGAAAGGCCCTACGACCGCCAGGATGGCGATGCCCGCTTTCCGTGCCAACGACGCCGCAATGAGCCCCTTTCCCTGAGCTTGGACCGAGCTCACAGCCGGAAACAGGATCGCGGCAATGCTGCCCGGAACCAGGAGAACCCGAACCACCAGCTCGAAGGGCGCGGTATAGAGCCCCACAGCCGCTACGCTCACCAGCGCGCCGAGAAGGAAGCGATCGAGGTAAACAAGGACCGGGGACACCACGGTCGAGACGGTCGTCCAGCCCCCGAACGAGAGGATCTCGCGGGCCCGCAAGCTCGGATGCTCTGAGCCACGATCCTCCGGGCCAGCTACCAAGAGGTCCCGCGCGGCAACCCAGAATCCCACCAGGAGGAGCGCCCGTACACCCACTAATAGGAGCACGATGGGAACGACGCCCCACCCGAGCAGAACGGCGCCGGCGGGGAGCAGGTAGGTCAGGGTGCTCGCGGTGGCACGGATCAGGTTCAGCACAGCGAAGCGCTGGGCGGCCTCCAGGAAGCCGCGGAAGGCCGCTCCGACGGTAAGGATCGGCGTTGCGGCCGCAAGCAGCAGGAACGCGGCTCTGGCCTCCTCGCGTGCCCCGGGAGCCACTTGCAGCACGGATTCGACCAGGATTCCCGAGCTCGCCGCCATCAGGAGCGCCAGGGCCACGCCCAAAGCCATTTGAGCTCCGACGGTGATCCAGGCGATCCTGTTCAGCTCCTCGGGAGCGCCTGCGCCCAGCGACCGAGCCAGGAACCGGGTCCCGGCGCGATGGAAGCCGAAGTCGCTGAACACCGTGAGGAAGACCCACACCAGCCCCAGGATACCGAATCGTATCTCCCCCAAGCCTCGCAGCAGCAGAGGCACGGCCGCTAGCGCGACAAGGAGTGGCAGGCCTTGCCCCAGGACGTTGTAGCCGGTGTTGCGGGCTAGGCTGCGGGTCGAGAGGTCCGGAGGAATGCGGGCTGGGGCTGCCACAGCGCTTAGGCGGCGACCTCCGGCGGAGCCTCGCCGAGCACCGACGCCGAATGCTCGAGTGCCACAGCGCCCCCGACCCCGATGCCCACCCCGACGATGACCGATATGATCAGCGTCAGCATCGGCTGGGGCAGTACCGGCTCTATCGGGACCTCGGCGGCATCCACGATCCGAGCGCCACCGCTCTCTCCGGCCGCGGTGATCTCGGCCTCCTTCTGCCGCAACTGCATGAACAGGTACAGCTCGGTCAGCACCTCCACCTGCCGCCGGCGGCGCAGGTACTCCATCTCCACCGCCGGTACCCTCTCGAGCTCACCTCGGAAGTCGGTGATGAGCTGGTCGAGTGCTACGACCTGGTTGCCGAGGCCGTCCACGAACGTCTCCGCCACGGTGCGCAGCTGGTTCTCGAGCTCGATCACCCGGTCGCTGAGAACGCGAATTTCGCGGGCATCGGGCGTTCGCCGATCCAGAAGCACGGCCCTCTCGTTCTCGATCTCCCCCAAGAGTGAGAGGAGCTCGGCGGTAGCGGTGGTGGCCAGGAGCGTGGGAAAGTAGACGAGCCGGCGAAAGCTTGATTCCTCGGCGACATCGACCGGAATCGCACGGACTTCATCCAAGAGCGTCAGCAGCGCCTGCCGCTCCGCCGCGATGAGGTCTCTGCGCCCCTGGAGATCGGCAAGTTGTTCCACCGCAACCCTGGCTTGCGCCTCCGGCTCCACGATGCCCTCCGCCTCCCTGTACACCCGTAGCGCCTCCTCCGCGACTACGAGCTCCTCTTGCAAACTGTCCAACTCGGAGGAGAGGAATGCCGCGGTGCGTCCGAATTCGCGTGACAGGAACGCCTCACGCCGCTCCATGAAGCGAATGGCCATCAGGTCGGCAGCGCGGGCAGCGACCTCGGGATCGGTCCAGCGCACGTGAATGCTCACGACATCGGCGTCGCGCCTCGGCCGGTCGACGGAGACCCGTTTCTGGAAATCGTCGAGAGCATCCTGCATCGGGTGAATGCGGAAGCGAATCCGCCTCAGGGTGGCGGCTTCGGGCGCCAGGACGATCCTGGCTCCCTCGATCGGAAGGGGCTCTCCCACCCGGGCAGAGCCCAGGTCCACCTCGGTCTTGCGTTCGTTCAGGATGGGCCGGAAGACGTTTCGATCCACCACGATCCGCCCCGTGACCCTGAACTGACCGTCCGCCACGCGCTCCAGGGTGAACTTCCCTTCGACAGCCTCGTCGGAAATGGTGACCTCCTGAAATACCGCCCCGCGACGAACCCTGGAAGGGGTGCGGAGCTCGAGCCGGAGCCCCAACTCATTCATGACGACCCGCGCAAGCGCGCGGCTCCCCATCACTGCGACCTCCGTCTGCGTAGGCACGGCGCGCCCCGCGAGGCTGGCCAGCAGGGACAGCCCTCCGCCCCCCTGCCCGACCGCCGAAGCCAGCGCACCGCCGAGCGGGGTCTGGTCCTCGAGAAAGCGGATGCTCACCCCCGCCTCGAAAACCGGCCGCACCAGAAAGATGAAGAGCAACGCCAGCAGAGTGGTAGCGGTCGGCGCGCCGAGCACGAGGAGCCAACGGCGACGCAGTGCCTTCGCGAGCCTGAGGGCCGAGCCCGGTGGCCCGGAATCCACGCTCACCTCGCCAATACCGCGAAGATGAGAGCCGCAGTCGCGGTCAGCCCCGTGACCACCGGACCGAGATTGCGTTCCAGCCACCCTTTCTCCGGAACCAGGAGCTCGTCCCCGGTCCGCACAGCCAAGTCCGACAGACGGGTGTCCTCGAAGACATCGATCTCGATGAGCTCGCCGCCCCGCCTGAGGATCACCGCGCCATGTTGTGCGGTCGGGGTGCGTCCGCCCGCCGACGCCAGGGCATCAGCCACGCTCATGGTGGCATCGACGAGGAAGATGCCAGGTTCGATCACGGCCCCCAATACACGGACACGCTTGAGCACGTGGACCCCGATGGAGGGGTTGATGAGCTCCACTTGCATGAGCACCCGCACCCTTTCCCGCAAGGACAACTCCGTCTCCCCGCGGACGTCCAACTCCCCGATCAAGGGTAGCGTGACGAGGAAGTGCTGGTCCACGAGGAACTCCCCTGTCAGATCCTCCTCCCGCCAGACCTCGAGGCTGACGACGTCACCGGGCAGAACCGGAGGATCGGCCGCCGTGTCCTGGGCTTGGGCCGGCAGGCCCACCGGAGCGGCAACCAGCATGAGAGAGAGCAGATACGGGCGGATCGGCGTTGTCATCATCGGCGGGACACGGGCGCCCCAGGGCGGGGCCAAAGCGTCAGTAGGCGCCGTAGCCCTTGAGCACGGCGGGGATGGTCCGGACGAGAAGCTTGGAGTCCTCCCAGAGACTCCACCGCTCGATGTACTCCAAGTCCAGGCGAGCCCACTCGTCGAAGTCCACGATGTCACTTCGCCCGTTGACCTGCCAGAAGCAGGTGATGCCCGGGACCACCGCCAACTTGGCCCGCTGCCAGTCCTTGAACTCGAGCCACTCCTCGGGCAGGGGTGGGCGAGGGCCGACAAGGCTCATGTCCCCTTTCACCACGTTCCAGAGCTGGGGGAGCTCATCGATGGAGAACTTGCGAAGGATTCGCCCCAAGGGAGTGATCCGAGGATCGCGCCGGATCTTGAAGGCCGGACCCTTCATGTGGTTGAGATGAAGGAGCGCCGCCTTCTTGGCCTCCGCGTCGGCCACCATCGTGCGGAACTTGTAGCCGATGAAGCGGCGCCCACGCCGCCCCACGTACTCACACACGTAGAGGGACGGGCCCCGGGACGTGAGCCTCACCATGAGAGCCACGACGATGAAGAGCGGAAGAAGGGCCAGGACCATGCCAAAGGCCAGAACGGCGTCGAGCACCCGCTTGACGCGCTGGCCCGCTCGCCACGCCAGACCGGAACTGCGATCCGGAAGGCAGGAATCCCAATCCACGTCATGCGCAACTAAGGTACGCCCCAGCCTCGCGCCGTTGGTCGAAGCATGCTCCGGCCCCACACCGTTGGTCGCGGCGGCATGCCTCGGCGCTACGCCGTTGCTCACACCCTGCCCCCGTAGCACCCGTTCTCCCAGTTCCCCGATGCTCAGCTTCGCGTTGGGCCGTTGGCCGTTCCGCGATGGCGGTACCTGGTCGACTCGCTCTTCAGCGACGGCAGCCCGATCCCGGACGCGAAGCCGCTCTTGGTCAGCGCTCATGGCTACG
This sequence comes from Gemmatimonadota bacterium, assembly GCA_022560615.1. Lineage (NCBI taxonomy): Bacteria > Pseudomonadati > Gemmatimonadota > Gemmatimonadota bacterium. The sequence goes on along the minus strand of JADFSR010000003.1, from coordinate 181,905 downwards.
TGAGGACAAGGAAGGGGTTGCCACTGGTCGGCATCCTATTGGGATGGCGCCCCGCAAGTTAGTACCAGTCGCATCAAGGGCAAACCCTCAATCTCCAAAAAAAAAGTCGAAAGCGGTTGTTGCGCACAGATTATCTGCCCCAGCAAAAGACTCGCGTCGCCTCGGAAACGATGCAAGCGTGTCGAGCACCGACGGAAAGAGCGACGGGAGTGCTCGCCGACCCGATTTCGGGCGCCCACCCGTCTCGAGACACCGGGTGGCTTCCGTCCGCCGCGGTCCGATCCCAGCGCACTCCCCAACATCGTACATCTCCTCGAGCGAGTAGGGCGCAGGTCCAGTGCTCGCCCACTCCGATGTCGCGAAACGAGGCGTCCGAACGGGAGACCGGACTCCCCTCGATCCGCACGGGAGTGCTCACGACCTGCCCGAATTGGTTGTTCCCCCAACACCACCCGCGCGCTTGGTCGTCCACGCCGCATGAGTGCGTGTCCCCCGCCCGAAGGACCACAAACAGTCTTTCGCCGGACACGATCACAGGCGAGGAGCTGTCGATCAGCGTGCCGGTCCCCAGGCTTCCGGTCTGGTTCCCCCCCCAGCAAAAGCCACCACCTCCGTTCGCCACACCGCAGGAGTGTGTACCACCGGCTGAAACGGCGGCAAAGGTCAACGCGCCGCGGATGGGGCTGGGCGGAAGCCCCCCCTGAGAGTCCACACCGCTCCCGACCTGCCCGGCCTGATTCGCCCCCCAGCACAGACCCTCGGCGGCGACCCGGACCGCGCAGGTATGCTCGCCCCCCGCGCTTACGTCAGTGAACGGTCCCTGGATGTTTACCAGAACCGGCGTACGACGGTCCTGCGACGTTCCGTCGCCTAGTTGGCCCAGGTCGTTGGCTCCCCAGCACCAGAGTGCGCGTTGCACGTCGATGGCGCAGGTATGGCGCCCGCCGGACGAAACCGCCCGGAAGCGGACGGCAGTCCGGACGAAGGTAGCATCGGCACGATCCGCCGAGTCGTCCGTTCCCAACTGACCCCGATCGTTGGCACCCCAGCACGCGAGGCGAGCCTCCGCGGTCAGGGCACAGGTGTGCTCACGCCCCGCCGACACGGCGACCCACTCCAGCTCGTCGAAGTCCACCACCGGCTCGGTCACGTCGCAGGCGACCAGGAGCAGACCCAACAAGGGTACGGCGGATCGGAGGCTCTGCCCGGCGTGATTCATGGCGGGACAAGTGAACCACCCTACGCGCACCCGTCCAGAGGTGATAGCCTTCCCGCATGTCAGCCCAAGCCCGCTTCTTCGCGCTCGTGGTCCTCCTCTTGGCGCAGGGCGCCTTCGACCCGTCGGCTGCCCAGGGTACCGGAGACATCTGCCCGCTCGGGGTGAGGCTCTCCTCGGCACGCGCAAGCCGGAGCTGCCTGGACCTACGCCGGCTTCCCTTGCCGCCGAGCCCAAAAGTCGACACGAGCGCCGGGTGGGGTCTCCTGCCGTGGCGGAGCACGGGATCGTATCGGAGCGCATACCCAGCCGATCGGAACAACGGCGTGCATTGGGCCGGACGAGGCCTGTCTTCGGCCGTGTCCGGAGGATTCCGCGTTCAGCGCGGCAGACTCATCCTCTCCGTGGAGCCCGAGATCGCTTGGGCGCAGAACCTGGCTTTTTCGCTGCCCGATACGACGACGCCGGGGTTCTCCAGGTTCTCCTATCCGTGGGGGAACCGTGGTCTCGACCGCTTCATGCGCCCCGGCAGCGGAAGCAGCCTCGAGCTCGATCTCGGCAACAGCTTTCTCGAAGTCGGCGCCGGGCCGCTGTCGGTTGGCGTGTCCAACGAAACACTCTGGTGGGGTCCCGCCCGGAGATACCCGCTGCTCTTCAGCGGAACGTCGGGGGGCTTCCCTCACGCTTACGCGGAGAACAGCCGCCCGGCGGCGACTGCACTCGGCGGCTTCACCGGCCGGTTGTTGTGGGGCCTGCTGCGGGAATCACCCTGGTACGATGCGGACCCAGGAAACAACCGGACGCTTCTCGGGGCGTTTCAGCTCGCGTGGAGGATCGACTTCGTCCCCGGTCTCGAGTTGGCCTATTCCGTCGTCCGCCACGAACCGCTTCCGGACGGAGAGTTGAAGCTGCGTCAGTTGGGCCAACTCCTCACCGGAGATCCGGATGGCGAGGACCCGGCGAGGAGGGGAACCCCGATGGGGACGTTCACTGTCCGGTTCGGCTTCCCCGAGGAGGGTTTCGAGGCGTACGCCGAGATCGGCCGGGGGGAAGGCTTCCTGAACCCTGTGCCCGGCGTGTCCGACACCCGCCTGAGTCTGATCTACGTGTTGGGCTTCGCGCGAACCGACACTACGTCCTCAGGCGGTCGGTGGAGGATGTCGGGTGAGCTCGTGAAGCAAGCCATGGAGCTCCCGCAGCCTGACGCGCCGACACCGGACCCGACGACGTACGCGCCACCCCGAACAGGGCATGGCCACACCCATCGGGGACAACTGCTCGGTACCTGGATCGGCCCCGGCTCGAACGCCCAGTACCTGGCCGTGGACTGGCTGCGCGCGGGCCACACCTTCGGCTTCTTCGCCGAGAGGGCGCGCCGCGACGACGATACTTATTTCCGTGTCCACGCCTTCGACCATGGCTTTCGTGGTCACGACCTGGAATGGACTCTAGGCGTCAGGGCCGGAGGGCGTCTGGGTGTAGACCGGGCGTTGGGGCCCGTCACCATAGCTGTCGAAATGGCCATCAGCCGGAGAAAGAACCGGGACTTCCTGCGCCTCCTTCACGGGGGGAGCCGCGTGTTCGTGCGAGAGTGGAACGCCTGGGCGGACGTCTATCTGGTGTGGAGCCCCACGCTTATCCGCTAGCCTCGTGCGCGAGTTCAACGGGATCAAGCGTCCCGGGCTCAGCGACAGTTAGACCCTCACTTGGGCATACGACGTCGGGGAACTCCGCCGTCAGAAAGTCGAGAACGCCCGTGAGGTTCGCTGACTCGAGCGCCGTCTCCAACTCGTACGGCAAATCGGAGAAGCCGGCTGGTGTCTCTACGAGGAACACCTTGCGCTCCTCGGTCTCGTGAACCGTCTCGTCCGGAGCCGACAGCTCCTCGTGGATCTTCTCCCCGGGCCTCAAGCCTGTCACGATGACATTCTTCCCCAGGCGGAAGGGCTGACCGGAGAGTCGGATCAGGTCGCGAGCGAGATCGAGGATCCGCACGGGCTCCCCCATGTCGAGCATGGCTACATGGCCCTGGAAGGACCGCAGAAGCGAAGCCTTCAGGATCAGCTGAGCGGCCTCGGGGATGGTCATGAAGTAGCGCGTCGCGTCCTCATGTGTCACGGTGAGCGGCTCGCCTCGCTCCAACTGCTTCCGGAACAGCGGGATCACGCTTCCGTTGCTGCCGAGCACGTTCCCGAAGCGTACAGCGCCGAACGCGGTGTCGGGATATCTCGCTTGCAGGCTCAGAATCACCCGTTCGGCCACTTGTTTGGTCGCACCCATGATGTTCGACGGAGCGACCGACTTGTCCGTGCTGACCAAGACCACCGTCTGGGCACCGCCCGCAGCCGCCAAACTGCCGACGATATGGGTCCCGACGACGTTCGTCCGCGCAGCGGAGCGGGGGTTGTGCTCCATCATCGGCACGTGCTTATAGGCCGCCGCGTGGAACACCATCTTGGGATGGTACCGGTCGATCACACGCTCGAACGCATCGGCATCAGTGATGCTCGCGACCACGGGTACGATGTCGACTCGGGGGGCGAGCTCTCTGAGCTCCAGCTCGAGGAAGTACAGAGGGGTCTCGGCCTGGTCGTATAGGACCAAGCACCGGGGTGAGTTGACGGCGATCTGCCGAGCGAGCTCAGAGCCGATCGACCCCGCCGCTCCCGTGACCAACACAGTGGTACCGTCCATGGCCTGAGCGAGCTCGGGCAGCTCCAGTCGAACTGGGTCCCTTCCCAAGAGGTCCTCGACCTGGATCTCTCGGATCTGATTCAGCGAGGCCTGACCACGCAGCACCTCGTCGATCCCCGGAAGGATCTTCATAGGTAGGCTCACCGACTCGCAGCTCTCCACGATCCGACGGAGATCCTCGGTGCCAGCGCTGGGAATCCCTATCACGATCTCGTCCGCCGCGCACGCCCTGGCGATCGCACCGATGTCCTTGGTGGCCCCCACTACCTCGATACCGTGCACGAGGGTACGCCATTTGAACGGGTCGTCGTCGACGATGGCGACCGGCACGTATCCCATGCGCGAGCGGAGCATTTGGTGCACCAACAACTGCCCCGCCTCACCGGCTCCGACGACAAGCACGCGCCGCCGGTCCGTAGCCTGTCGGACCAGGAAGAATTCGTATACAAGGCGGTACATCACCCACACGCCGCCTGTCGCATAAGCGCTAAAAACCCACTCGAGGAGGATCACGGATCGAGGCACCGAAGGCAGCCACGCGAAGCCCCAGGTCAAAGCCAAGAACAGCCCCGAGCCCACCGTGGTCGCGCCCAGCAACCGGACAAAGTCGTGAGTGCCCGCAAACCTCCAGCGACTGATGCCGAGGCGGAAGAAATAGTTGACGCCCAGGCGAATGAAGATGAGCAGAACCAGAGCCTGGCCGAAGCCCCATCCAACGAACGCAGCTGACTCGAACTCGAAACGCGCGAGGTACGCCAGCGTGAGCGACCCAGCCGCGACGGCCCCGAAGACGACCGATGCCACGAGCCGCCTGTGACGTCTAGCGAACCTGAGACCGCCTTTTCCAACCAGATCGACTAGCGATGTGGGGTCCATGAAGTCGTGGTTGGGGCTGGGGGACCGGCTGAAGCGCCGAACGCCTTAAGATGATGCGTCATCGGTGATTCCGATAGCTGTTGCCGGAGATCCCGCGATGACCAGGAGCCGAGTGCCGAGATCAGCGCCCGTGACACTTCTTGTACTTCTTCCCGCTCCCGCACGGACACGGATCATTCCGCCCCGGCTCCTTCTGCACCGACACCGGCTTGCGCTCCGGCCGCTCACCCCGGTTGGTCGACAGCTGTCGCGGATCTGGCCCTCCCGCCGCCCGTGCCACCCCGGTCGCCACGCCACTCGCCCGGGCTGACATCCCCAACTCGTCTCGCCCACCGCCCACCGCCACCGCCTGCCGCTGGCCTGCCTGAGCCGCCTGCTCCCCCAGCCCACCACCCGCCGCGCCCTCCGAGGGACCCGAGTACGCCAGCCGCTGCGGCACCCGCCTGCGCGGTTGCGGCGGGCCGAACTGCGCTCGGAAGAAGAAGCTGCCGACCGTTTTTCTCAAATCGGTCATGAGGTCCACGAACATGTCGTAGGCCTCTTTCTTGTACTCGACGAGGGGGTCCTTCTGACCCCAGCCACGGAACCCGATGGACGCCTTCAGGTGATCGAGGTCGTAGAGGTGATCCTTCCACTTCTCGTCGATCACCGAGAGCATGATGAAGTTCGTCATTTGCTCCTGGTGCTCGCCGAGGCTGTCCAGCTTCCTGTGGAACGCGTCGCGTAGACCCTCGATCACCCACGCCTCGATCTCGTGACGCTCGATCTCGTGCTCGGGGTCGTTCACCTCCGGGAGCTGGGCCACCATGACGAAGAAGTCGAGCAGGAGCCGGCGCCTGAGTCCCGCGAGGTCCCAGCTCTCCTCGTTCCCGTCGGCGGGCGCGAACTCGTCGATCACGTCCTCGGCCGCGTGCTCGATCATATCCCAGATCTCGCCCTTGAGATCCTCTCCCCCCTCCAGGGCGAACAGGCGCATGTCGTAGATGACCTCGCGCTGCTGGTTCATGACGTCGTCATAGTCCAGCAGGCGCTTGCGTGCCTCGAAGTTGTTGATCTCGACCTTTCTCTGCGCGCGCTCGATCGACTTCGTGACGAGGCCGTGCGTAATCACCTCGCCCTCCTCGGCTCCCCAGCGATCCATGACGTTGGCGATGCGCTCGGAGCCGAACAGCCGCATGAGGTCGTCCTCGAGCGACAGGTAGAACTGCGACGCCCCAGGGTCGCCCTGACGACCGGAGCGACCGCGTAGCTGGCGATCAATCCGCCGGGAGTCGTGGCGCTCCGATCCGATGATCTGCAGCCCGCCGGCCTCGAGCACGTCGTCGTCGTCGTTCACCTGGAGCTTCTCGGCGCGCACGGGGTCGCTCGGCCACACATCGTCCAGCTCGATCCCCCGTTCCTTCAGCCAACCGAGTGTCCGTGCCTCCGTAACCCCCTTGCCGAGCTTGATGTCGGTGCCCCTCCCGGCCATGTTGGTCGCGATCGTAACCGCGCCGGGCTGGCCCGCATCCCGAACGATCTCGGACTCGGACTTGTGGTGCTTCGCGTTGAGCACCTGGTGCGGGACTCCGCGCCTCTTGAGCATGCGCGAGAGCGTCTCCGAAACGTCCACGTTCGTCGTGCCCACGAGGACCGGCAGCTCCAACTTGTGGACCCGTTCGATCTCGTCCATGATCGCGTTGTACTTCTCACGCTTCGTGCGGAAGATGAGGTCGTTGCGATCGTCTCGGACAACGGGCTGGTTGGTGGGGATTACGAGCACGTCCAGCTTGTAGATCTGGTGGAACTCGGTCTCCTCGGTCTCCGCGGTACCCGTCATGCCGGCGAGCTTGTCGTACATGCGGAAGTAGTTCTGGATGGTGATCGTGGCGAGCGTCTGCGTCTCGCCATGGATCTCGACTCCCTCCTTCGCTTCCACCGCCTGATGAAGCCCGTCGCTCCACCGCCGCCCCGCCATCTGACGACCCGTGAACTCGTCGACGATGACGACCTCGCCGCTCTCGCCGATGATGTACTTCTCATCCCTGTGGAAGAGCGTGTACGCCTTCAGGAGCTGGTGGATGACGTGGATCTTCTGGCTCTTGGCCGCATACTCCGCCTCGAGCTCCTGCATCCTCTCCCGCTTCTGTTCGATCGAGAGCGTCTCGCTTTTCTCGACCTCGCCCATCTCGGCGGAGAGATCGGGCACCGTGAACGCCTCGGGATCATTCGGTGACAACTCGTCGAGTCCGCGGTCGGACAGGTGCACGTTGTGCCCCTTCTCGTCCATCGCGAAGTAGAGCATCTCGTCGATTTCATGCAGGCGCTTCTCCCGCATGTAGTCGGCCTCGACCTTGTTCACGAGCGTCGACAGCGACGGGTCGTCGGCCAACAGCTTCATGAACCTGCGGTGCTTCGGTGCACCACGCTTCACAGCGAGCAGCTTTTCGCCCGCCTCGAACTGCTCGTCGTCCGCCAGGTGCTTCTCGGCCTCGCTCACCATCTCGTTCGCGACGCGCAGCTGCTTCTTGTAGAGGCTGCCGACAAGCGAGTTGTAGTGCTTGAACGGAGTCGACGTATCGCTTCCCACTGGGCCTGAGATAATGAGCGGCGTCCGGGCCTCGTCGATCAGAATCGAGTCCACTTCATCGATGATCGCGTACGCATACTCACGCTGCACCCGCTGCTCGAGCTGGTGCACCATGTTGTCGCGCAGGTAGTCGAAGCCGAACTCGTTGTTCGTGCCGTACGTGATGTCCGCGCTGTACGCCGCCTGGCGCTCGGGCGAACCGGGGTCGTGCAGGTCGATGACGTCGACGGTGAGCCCGAGGAACTCATAGACCGTGCCCATCCACTCGGCGTCACGCTGCGCCAGGTAGGTGTTCACGGTGACCAGGTGTGCGCCCCGTCCGGCCAGAGCGTTGAGGTACAAGGGCATCGTGGCCACCAGGGTCTTTCCCTCACCCGTCGCCATCTCCTCGACCTTGCCGCGGTGCAACGCGATGGCGCCGATGAGCTGCACATCGTACGGAACCATGTCCCACGTCATCTTCTGGCCCGTGACGACGATCTCCTGCCCGAGGAGGCGGCGGCAGGCGTCCTTCACGACCGCGAAGGCCTCCGGCAGTATCTCCGCCAGCGTGTCCTCGGTGGTCTCGAGCAGCTCCGCCTCGAGCTCGCCGATCTGAAGGGACAGCAGCTCGCGGTCGGAGGCGTCCTTGGAGTGGCGTTTTTGCTCGCGCAGCTCTTCGATCTCGACCTTCAGTTCGGCGGTCGCGCTCTCGACGTGCTGCTTGAACTCGTCCGTTTTCGCGCGGAGCTGCTCGTCGGCGAGCGAGGCATACTCTTCGGCGAACTCGTTGATCTCGTCGATGAGGGGTTGGAGCTTCTTGGCTTCACGCCTGTGGCGAGAGCCGAGAAGCGCCTTGATTGCGGTCTTGAGCATGGATTCTGCAGAGGTACGACGGGAACGCAAATTGGGCCGAACCGTCTACACCCTTCCGCTGGGAAAGATCGGGACCGCACCTGTCGATCCGGGAAGCCCGAGCCGAGAAGCCCGGCATCGTTGTTGCAATATTTGCCCAATGGTACATTGCAGGCGGAAGCGTTTGTGGTGAACCCGCCTCCTGACACGACTCTTCAACCCTCGTCCATGCCGTGCGACGCATCACTACTGCATTGATTGGCATCATGGCTCTGAGTCCGGCGCTGCCCAGCGGCGCTCAAGAGACCGCGGGTGGTGGCCCGACGATTCGCCCCGGCGACGTAATCCGGTTGAGCATCTGGCGTGAGCTCGACATGTCGGGCGACTTCATCGTCGACGAATCGGGATCAGTAGTATTCCCGCGGGTGGGCGAGTACAACGTGCTGGCCGACACACCGGCCACGCTGGAGGCGCGTCTGCTCGCGGACTACGGGCGGACCCTCCGAGACCCCAACATCCAGGTGATCGTGCTCAAGAGGGTTCGCATCTTCGGCTCTGTCAACGATCCGGGACTTCATCTCGTCGACCAGACGGTCACGATCGCCGACGCTCTGGCCATGGCCGGAGGGGCGACCGCACTGGGCGATCCGGATAAGATCCGGATCCTCCGTGACGGCCAGGAGATCGCAATCGACATCAGCTCCGATACGCGACTGAGCGGCTCGCTCATCCGCTCCGGCGACCAGATCTTCGTACCCGAACGGAGTTGGATGAGCCGAAACTCGAACGTCGTGGCGACCGCGCTCAGCGCCTCCGTCGCCCTCGTCATCGCTCTGTTCATTCGGTAGAGGCATCCATGGGATCGACGCGAGGCCTTGGCAGCGGTGCCCGTCAAGAGGACGGGATCAACCTTCGCGAGGTCTGGAACCTTCTGATGCGGAATTGGCTGGTCATTGCGTTCTCCTTCGTTGCATGCGTCGGCGCCGCCGCAGGTTATACGTACTATACCGTCCCGGTGTACCAATCGGTGACCTCGATCCAGATCGAGGAGGAACGCTCGGACATCCCGGTACTCGACATCCTGCAGACGCTTTCGACGGGTAGCGAAGTCGAGACCGAGATGGAGGTCTTGCGGAGCCGGACGCTCGCCGAGGAGGTCGTCGACTCACTGGGTCTCCAGGTCCACGTACAGGCCCCTCGGGGCGTGGCGCGCACGGTGCTGCTGGGTGCCATCCACGTGGAGCCGTGGGCGCCGGAGGCCGTCTATGTTCTGGACGCGCTCCCGGACGGCAGCTTCTCGATCACCGAAGAGAAGACTCGAACCTCGGTCGGTACTGCAGCGATTCGTAGCCCCGCAGCCGTGCCCGGCGTGACCTTCACGTTGCGGGAGGCAGCAGCCGAATACACGCAGGTAGTCGTGGCTGTCTCAACCTTCAACATGGCAGTCCAGAATCTGCGCGAGGCGATCGCGGTTTCCCGCCCGAACCGCGAGGCCGCCATCGTCACGGTGCGGTACGAGTCGAGCGACACCCAGATGGTACACCTGGTTCCGAACACGCTTGCCTCGAAATACATGGCCAAGGGGCAACGGGTTCGAAAGCGCGAAGCGACGAGCACGGTCGCTTTCCTCGAGGACCAGATCGACACCCTCTCGATCCAGCTCCGGCAGGCCGAGGAGGAGCTCACCGAGTTCCGTGAGCTGAACCAAGTCGTGAGCATCCAGGCAGAAGCCGACGCACAGGTGACGCAGATGGCTTCGCTGCAGGCGCAGCGGAGCGTCATCGAGGCCGAACGGGACGCTCTACGTACCTTGGTCAGCGAAATCGAGCAGGAAGCTGCGCTGGCCGACCCATCGGACCCGTCCCCGTACACGAAGCTGATCTCCTTTCCGACGATCTTTCCCAACGCGGCGGCCTCCGAGCTACTGCGGGGTCTGAACGCGGCGGTCTCGGAGCGATCACTGCTTCTTCAGCGCCGGCTGATGGAGGATCCGGACGTCGCCAACCTGACCAACCGGGTCCACGAGATCGAGCTGCAGCTCCGCAACACGGTGCTCACCTACCTGCGGGGGCTCGAAAACCAAGTGGTCGGTTTCGACGACATGCTCGAGCGGTTTGGAGCGGACCTCGAACGCATCCCTGAGACCCAGGTTCAGCTGCTCCGGCTCAGGCGAGAGACGGACGTGCTCGAGGAGGTCTACACGACCCTCCGAAACCGCCTGCAAGAAGCCCTGATCCTGGAGGCCGTGGACGACGCGCGCGTGCGCGTCGTGGACGTGGCGATTCTCCCGCCTGAGCCAGTCAAGCCACGTGCCCTGCTCAACCTGTTTTTCGGCCTGCTCGCGGGTAGCATGCTCGGCGTCGGGATCGCCTTCACCCGCGACTACCTGGACGAGACCGTTCACACGCGTGAAGACGTTCAGAACTCGACGGGGGGCGCGCCGATCCTGGGCATGATCCCGCGTATCCGCCAGTCCGGACTGAACGGAAGGAACGCGAAGGCTGTGAAGTCGCCCATCGGTGGCACGGGCGAGCTGGGCGCCCGGCTCGTTGCCGGCCGCGACCCGCGCAACCCGGTCTCCGAGGCGTACCGCAACCTGAGGACCAACCTCACGTTCTCGAACCCGGACAAGCCACCCAAGACGATCGTCTTCACGAGCCCCCTACCCCAGGATGGCAAGTCCACGAGCGCAGCCAACCTCGCGATCACGCTCGTGCAACAGGGCATCAAGACGTTGCTCGTCGACGCCGACCTACGCCGGGGCGTGTTGAACGGCGTCTTCGGAGTAGATCGCGAACCGGGCCTCACCGATGTGCTCGGCGGAACCGCCGATATCGGCGACGCGATCCAGGAGATCGATCTGCTCGAAAGCGGAAAGATGGACTTCATGCCGTGTGGCGCCTATCCGCCCAACCCGGCGGAGATCCTGGGCTCCGAGCGCATGAAGACGCTTCTGCAGGCCCTGGACGAGCAGTACGATCTCGTGCTGATCGACTCCGCTCCTCTCACGGTGGTGACCGACGCAGCCGTGCTGGGCACCAAGGTGGACGGCGTGGTGCTGGTCGCCCGGGCCAACGTAACCGAGAAGAGCGCCCTCACCTATGCGGTCGAGCAGCTCAATAATGTGAACGCGCGGATCCTGGGCTCCATCCTGAACGACGTGGACTACCGCAGGGACTCCCGCTACTACAGCAGCTACGGCAAGTACGGGTACTACCACGACTACTACTACGGGGACGACGGGACCAAGAAGCGGGGCAAGAAGTAGAACGAGAGCGGCTAAGATCCGTACTGCTGCTGGTGGTACTCCCAGTACTCTCCGCTTTGCACCCGGCGCCACCACGCCTCGTGCGCCAGGTACCACTCGACGGTATCGGCGAGGCCTTCTTCGAAGTTCACGACGTCGGGAGTCCACCCCAGTTCGGCCTCGGCGCGTGAGGCGTCGATCGCGTAGCGTCGGTCGTGGCCGGGCCGGTCCGTGACGCGCTCGATTCGGTCTTCAGGCTTTCCCAACACGCTCAAGACCGCTCGGACGACGCTGAGGTTCGTTCGTTCCGCATTGCCGCCGAAGTTGTAGACCGCGCCTGGCTCGCCTCGGTCCGCGGCCGCGAGCAGGCCGCGGCAGTGATCCCTCACGTGGATCCAGTCCCGCACGTGCAAACCGTCCCCGTAGACAGGCAGCGGTCGGTCCTCGAGAGCATGTGTGATCATCAAAGGGATCAGCTTCTCGGGGAATTGGTACGGGCCGTAGTTGTTCGAGCACCGGGTGACGACCACGTCGAGGCCATGTGTGGTGTGGTAGGCCAGCGCGAGATGGTCGGCCGCAGCCTTGGTTGCCGAATAGGGTGACCTGGGCGCGACGGGAGTCTGCTCGGTGAATCGATGCGCCAGCCTCTCGACGTCCTCCGGATCGAACCAGGGCAGCTCCCCGTACACCTCGTCGGTCGAGACCTGAACGAAGCGCCGCACACCGACCTCGAGCGCCGCTGCGAGCAGGGTCTGGGTCCCCATGACGTTCGTGCGCACGAACGGCGCATCGGACAGAATCGAGCGGTCCACGTGGGATTCGGCCGCCAGATTGAGCACGACATCGACCCCGTCCATCGTTGGGCGTACCACGTCGGCGTCGCAAATGTCACCGTGGACGAACGTGTACCGACTGTCCTCTTCGATGTCGGCCAGGCTCCCGAGATTACCGGCGTAGGTGAGCGCGTCCAGGTTGGTCACGTGGGCCTCTGGATCGCTCTCGAGCAGGTAGCGCACGAGGTTGGAGCCAATGAAACCGGCGCCACCCGTCACGAGATACCTCATGCGCCACCGAGGTCGAAGCTGTCGTCTTCCGGACGCATCCGTCGCAGGACCGCGTTCCCGTGCTCGGCCGCGACCAACGTGCCAGCCCGGTACAACGACGTCACGGTACCCGCATCGGTCCACCACCCGTCCACCACATGGTGCCGCAAGGCGCCGCGCTCGATGTAGGCGCTGTTCACGTCGGTGATCTCGAGCTCACCTCGCTGGGAGCGCTCGAGCGCGTTGATGATGTCGAAGACCGCGCCGTCGTAGAAGTAGCAGCCAGTGACCGCATACCGCGTCGGTGGATCCGTCGGCTTCTCGATGATCTCGACCACACGATCCCCCTCGAGGCGCGCGACGCCGAACCGCTCGGGATCGTCGACATCCTTGATGAGGATCATCGCGCCCTCCGGCTCTGCCGCGAACGACTCCACCGCCTGTCGGATGGGATGCTGGAAGAGGTTGTCTCCGAGGATCACGACCATCGGTTCGTCGCCCACGAAGTGCTCGGCGAGCCCGAGCGCCTCCGCAATCCCCCCTTCTCCCTCCTGGTACGCGTACCGCACGTGCTCGAGCCCGAACTCGTGTCCGTTACGCAGCAGGCGCAGGAAGTCGCCTGCGCTGTCGCCCCCCGTCACGACCAGGATGTCGTCGATACCGGCGTGCGCAAGCTGCTGCAGCGGGTAGTAGATCATCGGTCGGTCGTAGACCGGGAGCAGGTGCTTGTTCGTCACCCTCGTCATCGGGAGCAACCGGGTGCCGAGACCGCCGGCGAGAACAACGCCCTTCATGACGCGCTACCCATCAGGAAGGCTCGAAGCGCCTCGGGCCATGGGACCATGGATCGTCCGAGCAGAGTTTCCGTCTCTGTGACATCGAGCACTGAATCGCGCGGTCTGGCCGCCGCGGCCTTCCACTCCTCGCTCGAGACCGGCTGGAGATCGGCCTCCACCTCCGCCACTTCGAGCGCTGCCCTAGCCAATTCGTACCATGTGGCCGTGCCTCCGTTCGTCACGTGTACGAGGCCGGTCGCCCCGATGTCGACGAGTGCCGCCGTAGTCTCTGCAAGGTCGCGCGCCCACGTCGGGCTTCCTCGCTGGTCGTCCACGACACGAAGTGACGCCCCGCTCCGCGCGCGCTCCAGGATGGTCGAGACGAAATTGGCGCCGGCTGCCCCAAAGAGCCAACTGCTGCGAACCGTCGTCCACTTTACGCCGGCACCCGCCACGGCCTCTTCTCCAGCTAGTTTCGACCTCCCGTAGACGGACAGGGGGTGTGGCTCATCGTCCGTCCGATACGGAGTCTCGCTGCAGCCGTCGAAGACGAAGTCGGTACTGAAGTACACGAGATGGGCCCCGGCCGCGGCACACCCCTGGGCGACGTTTCGCGTGCCGTCGACGTTGGTGGCGAGGGCTCGCTCCGGCTCCGACTCGGCCTCGTCGACCGCGGTGTAGGCGGCGCAGTGCAGCACCAGATCTGGTGCCTCCGAGCCGATGCGATCGCTGACGCCGGACGCATCGGTCACGTCCAGCGCTCGGGAGTCGCACGCGACGACGCGCGCGTCGCGGACTCGGTACGCCGAGACCAACTCGCTACCCAGTAGCCCGCTCGCGCCGGTGACGAGTACCTTCATCGCCTATGACCTTCCACTTCACACGCCTCTCGTTGCCCGAGGTCGTACTGATTCTGCCGACGCGGCACCGCGACGATCGAGGCTTCTTCAGCGAGACGTTTCGCGCCTCCGCGTTCGAGCAGCATGTCCATCAGGGTCCGTTCGTTCAGGACAACCTGGTGCGGTCGGCGGCAGGCGTTCTGCGCGGACTTCACTTCCAGCTGGAGCCGAAGGCCCAGGGTAAGCTGATCCAGGTCGTCAGCGGCGAGATCTGTGACGTCGCCGTCGATATTCGGCGGTCGTCTCCGACGTTCGGGCGATGGGTCAGCACTCCGCTCTCCGCCGAGACCGGGCACCTGCTTTGGGTTCCGCCCGGTTTCGCCCACGGCTACGCAGTCACTAGCGACGGCGCCGACGTCGTGTACAAGGTCACTGCAGAGTACGAGCCGACGCTCGATCGCGGCATCCGCTGGGACGATCCAGACATCGGGATCGAGTGGCCGAACATCGGGCCCATCGGGCCAATGGAGCCCATCGTCTCGGACAAGGACCGGGCCCTGCCGCTGCTCTCTGAGGCGGAGACCCTCTTCGAGTAGGACGGTACGCACGTCTCGTCAGCCGGTTCAGCCCTTCACGATCCAGCTGCCGACACCACCCCCGGGGACCGCCCCGGCCGCAACCACGGCGTGTCTCGTGTCGACGAGCGCCTTGGCGTTCTGCAGAATCCACGCATAGTCGAAACCAGTATGGTCGGTGAGAATCACGACCACGTCGGCGCCGCTCAGCAGCTCTTCCGTGAGGGCCTGCGACTGCCGTATCACTCCGTCTTCCTTCCATTCCGGCACATACGGGTCGTGGTAGACGACCTCGGCCCCGTCGGCCTCGAGAAGCTTGAGCACGTCGAGCGCCGGTGATTCACGCACGTCATCGACGTCACGCTTATAGGCGACACCGAGCAATACGATCTTCGAGCCGTTCACGGCCCGCTGCTTCCTGTTCAGCACCTCGCGCACCTTGCCGACCACGAAGATCGGCATTTCGGCATTGATCTCCGACGCGAGATCGATGAAGCGGGTCTTGTAGTTGAGCGTCCGCATCTTCCACGCCAGGTAGTGGGGATCGACTGGAATGCAATGCCCGCCGAGACCCGGACCGGGGGTGAACTTCATGAATCCGAACGGCTTGGTGGCTGCAGCATCGATGACCTCCCACACATCGACCCTGAGCAGGTCGGCGATGAGCGCAACCTCGTTCACGAGTCCGATGTTCACCGCCCGGAAGGTGTTTTCCAGAATCTTCGTGAGCTCCGCCGCTTCCACGGACGACACACGTACCACGCTGTCAATGAACCGCTCGTAGAACGCGGCCCCGGCGTCCCTGCACGCCGCCGTCAGCCCACCGATGACCTTGGGTGTGTTCTTGGTCGTCCACGTCTCGTTTCCGGGATCTACGCGCTCCGGGGAAAAACAGAGGTGGAAGTCCTCTCCCACCACGAGTCCCGTGCGCTCCAGCGTGGGCTGCATGACCTCCCGGGTCGTTCCGGGATAGGTGGTCGACTCGAGCACGATGAGCTGGCCCGGTCGCAGCGCCGCCGCGACCGCCTCCGAAGCGGCGATGACGTAGGAGACGTCGGGGTCCCGCGTCTTCGACAACGGGGTCGGGACGCAGATGGAGATCGCGTCGCACTCAGCGAGCCGGCTCATGTCCGTGGTCGCCTCGAGCAGGCCCTGTTCGAGCAACGCTGCAACGTCAGCGTCCGTCAGGTCCTGGATGTGCGACCGGCCCGCGTTCACGCCCGTGACGACCGCGTCGTTGACGTCGAACCCGATCACTTTCAACCCGCTCCGACCGGCCTCGACAGAGAGCGGGAGGCCAACGTAGCCGAGGCCGATGACGCCGAAGGTGACGATGTCCTGGGACATGGAATGCCGTCGAAAAAGAGGAGACGAAATGACTTGACAACTTCGAACGGGAGGCGCCCAACATACAGCTGGCCGGCGGGTCGCTACCAGAGCGGTGGCAGACTCAGGAAGTCGTCGACAACGTCCGCCAGAAGGATGGGGGACATGCCTACCTTCTAGAACGTTCTCCACAGGCGCACGAGCGCAGAGCCGTTGGTCTGCGTTGCGTCCGCCTCGAACGCGAAGTTGCGGACGCGCTCCACACCGAGCGTCAGCTCGATCCCCGAGACTTGATCGAACCACCTCGTTAGATCCACTCGAGCTCGTGCGCGCCATTCATGGGGAAGCGTGCCGGCACGCGAGATGTCCTTGACAGGCACTTGCACGACGTCGTGCGGATCTACGCTGCGAGACTCGAGCGTGGCGCCCAGTCCAGCCGCCCACCCGGTGGCCGGTGCGTCGAATCGATAGCGAGCGGCCAGGCGGCGGGCATCGGGACCGAGCACCGAGCCCTGGCTGAAGCCGTCTACGGCCCACCCGGTGGTGAACTGATGGTGCCGGTAGAGCAACGAAGTGGTCACCGCCCCCTCTACCTCCACGCTGTGCCGCTCCGATCTGCCGAGCCGTGGGAACTGAACGCCCAAGCGATAACCGGCATCCGACGTCAGAACATCGCCCAGCCGGTCGGTCGCGAAGTCCGTGAAGGCGATCTCGCCGTAGAGGCCAACGCCGGATACCTCGGAAAGCACCACCTCTGCGTCGAAGCCGAACATCTTCTCGGAGAACGTGTAGTCGCGCCCGGTCCGAAAAAGGTCCCAGAAGAAGCTGAGGTCCTTCACGCGGTCCGAAAACGAGGCGCCTGGAGCGCCCTCCCCCGTCTGCTTGTTCACCAGAGTGAGGCCCAATCGGAGCGACGACGCGGGGCGAGTCGTCACGCTGAGGCCGAACAGCTTCGCGTGGGGAAAGTTCTGATTCGGGCCCAGGTCAGAGACCGTGAGTGCGAATTCGGTGTCGCCGAGCACGATGAGGCTCAAGGGTCGGTCCGTGACGATTCGTATGAGATCGACTGGCGGCGCGTCGCGAGACATCAGGAGCGCGTCGTCACCGCCGGTATGCTGCCACCAGGAATCGCGTCCGATCTGCATGGCGATAGATCCCAGCCTGACTCTTACGTATGCAGCTTCGAGGGCAGCGCCCCGTCGCCTGGGCGTGACGCCCGAAGCGCGGAGCGTCGCACCGCGGCCTGCCAGGCCGATCGCGACGTTGGGCCCCACTGAGACCGAGCCGCGGAGCGCCACCGCGCCCGTCAGTTCGTCGCCATAGGCACGGCCCCCTCGGTCGGACCAGAGCGGGTTCACAACGACGTCCAGCTCTCCGAGGCCGTTCGTGGGTACGCCACGCCCGGGGCTGCGGCCTCCACCGATCTCGATCTCCGCGAGCCCTGTCACGGCGTTTATCTGCTCAGGGCTAAATCGGCGCTCTAGCCGGGACAAGACCACGTCGAGGTCGGCTCGAGGTCGGCCCACGCTGCTGTCATCCTCGAACCGCAACCTCGCTTCTCTCACCAGGCCGGCAACGCGTCCGTGCGAGAGCGGTCGGAGGGCAGCCACGCCCCGCGGGACCAGCCCGTGTCGTTGTAGGAGCGCCAGATCCTCATAGACGGGATCGAGAGGGGGCAGCGTCGCCGAGTCCTGGGCGGACGACACCGACGGTAGGAGGACCAGGAGAACGAGCAACGGCCCTCCGAGCACGCCTAGTCGTGGCCTTGTTGAAGGTCGGCGTAGTCTCATCCGCCAGGACGGCGACCAACGCCATTTTGTAGGCGACGGAGCCGTGTCGTCGAGCCAAGTTTGCACCGCCTCCTGAAGTGGTTCAGGCAAGCTACCGAATCTCCTTGGCGTAAGCCGACTCGGCCGCTTGGGCCCTCATGTGATCGACCGTCGAGCGGATGATCGCGTCCAGGTCGTTCTCCGGAACCCATGCGATCAGCTCGCGGATGCGAGTGGTGTCGGGCTGGCGCCGCTCCATGTCCTCGAAGCCCTCGCCGTACGCCTCCTCAGCGACCAGGCCCTCGACCGCGCGGATCGTGTCCTGCACGTGACAGAACGACCGCAGTTGCTCACCGGTGCCGAAGACCTGGATCGGATCGCCCCGGATCGCGGAAGCGATGAAGTTCGGCAGCACCATGCCCCACTGCCCGGCCTGCCGAGGCCCTACGGTGTTGAAGAAACGGGCGATGATGACCGGCAAGCCTCTCTCGTGGTGGTACGCGAGCGCCAGGAACTCGTCGAGCATCTTGGTGCACGCGTACGCCCAGCGCCGATGTGTCGAGCTCCCCATCACCCGGTCTTGCTCTTCGTGCAGACTCCCGCCCGCCTTGCCGTAGATCTCCGAGGTCGACGCGAGAAAGAGCGGTACCCCGTGGCGGTGGCAGCAATCCAGAATGATCTCCGTACCGCGCACGTTGGTGGTGATCGTCTCGACAGGCCGCTCCATGATCTTGCGAACGCCCACAGCCGCGGCGAGGTGAATCACTTGATCGCACTTGGCAACGGTCTCGTCCATCATGGGATGGTTGAGGATCGTATCGACGTTGAGGTGCAGGTCAGAGTGGTGGCGCACCGCCGAGAGGTTGTCGAGGCTTCCTGTGGAGAGGTTGTCGACCACAAAGACTTCGTCCCCCCGATCCAGGAGACGCTCGACGAGGTACGATCCGATGAAACCGGAACCGCCCGTGACCAAGACGCGCATGGGCGCCTACTGGGCTAGGAAAGGGCTAGGGATTCCCCTCCACCACCAGCGCCGGAGCCTTGGTCACCTTCCCCGCCGAGATGCACCGTGTGCACACGCGCACGCGACGGCGCTCGCCCTTCTCGTCGACGATCTTGAACGTCTGAAGGTTCGGCAGCCAGCGACGCCGCGTCTTGTTGTGCGCGTGACTCACGTTGTTGCCCGTCCCGGGGCCTTTATTACACACGTAGCAAACTCTAGACATGTAACCTCTTCGGTTTTCCCTAGCCGGGCGGCGATGCACCCTGCCTAACTTCGTCGGAGCTCCTACTTCCCCGCGCCAGCGCCACCCTCGTTGCCATCACCGGTGGGCGCGTTACCGAGCACGACCTGACTCGCTTCCAGGAAGTAGGTCGCGAACTCGGCGGCGAGTCTGTCACCCTCGCTGATGGTGCCGGCGGCCACCCACGCGGTCACGACGGAGTCGCTCATGGCGTAGAGCACGCCGATCACGCCTGCGGGCTGACCCGCTGAAAGCACGAGGCCCTCGGCCATCACCTGCTCGGACATCGAGACCAGGAAGGGGTTCTGGTTCGGCAGTTGCAGCCAAAAGCCCTGTGTCCCGAGCGTGCTCAATACAGCCAGCCCCGCTACGCGGATGTTCTGACCCTCGAAAAGCGTGGGATCCGTCTGCAGGTCGGCCGCCGCGACGGTGGTCGCCGTACCGACATCGTCGGTGGCGACCTCGGTTGTGTCCTCCACGAGTCGGAGCTCGCGCTGCGCGTCAGCCTCGCCCTTGAGCCAATACATGAAACCACCGATGACCACGAACGCCATGAACATCAGTGGCATGCCCAGGTCGGCAGCGCCGCGTCGGGAAGCGTTGTCCACCATGTGCGAAATCCTGTCCAGTTTGAGTTTGTCCGTCGGAAGCGGTCGACAAACTAGTTGACGAGCTCGATGAGCGACATCTCTGCCGCGTCACCCTTCCGATGCCCCAGCTTCAGGATACGTGTATAGCCACCCGGACGCTCCGCGAAACGCGGAGCGATATCGCCGAACAGCTTCCCTAGCACTTCGCGATCCTGGATCTTCGTCGCGGCAAGGCGGCGCGCATGCAGGTCCCCGCGGCGCGCGAGCGTGATGAGACGCTCGGCGTACGGACGGAGCTCCTTGGCCTTGGCGGTGGTCGTCTCGATTCTCTCGTGACGGAACAGCGACGTGGCCATGTTGCGCATGGTCGCCTTCTTGTGGCTTGCGGTACGGGAGAGCTTCCTTCCCTTCTTGCGGTGCCGCACGGCTACTCCTCCCCGCCCGCTGCGGCCCCGGCTTCCTCCTCCACGAAGAAGAGGCGCCCGTCCTCGCCTTCCTCGAGCTGCATGCCGAAACGGAGCGCATGCTCCTCCAAGAAGTCGGAGATCTCCTTGAGCGATTTCTTGCCGAAGTTCTCGATCCGCAGCATGTCGTCCTCCGAGCGCTGCACGAGATCACCCAGCGTCTGGATGTTCTCCTTCTGCAGCGAGTTTCGCGAGCGCACGGACAGTTCCGCAAGATCCTCGATGGGCCGCTCGAACAGGTCCTGAAGGCGCTCGGGAACCGCAACCGCTCCGGGAGGCGCGACCTCGGGAATGCCGCCCTCGCCGAAGTAGAGCATGTACTCGAGGTGCTTGCGAACGAGCTCGGCGGCGTACGCCACCGCGCGCTCCGGGTCGACCGAGCCGTCGGTCTCGATGTGAAGGGTCAGACGATCGAAGTCGGTGCGCTGACCCACGCGGGTCTCCTCGACCGTGAAGTTCGCGCGGCGGACCGGGTTGTAGATCGAGTCGATGCGTACGAGGTCCACTGGGGCGCCCCGCGGAATGGGGTGCGCGTCGGCGAGCACGAAGCCGCGACCCTTGTTCACGTGCAGCTCCACGTTGAGCTGACGATCCTCCTGGAGCGTGAACAGATGGTGATCCGGATCCATGATCTCGACTCCGGACACCGGCTGGATATCACCAGCCGTGACGACACCCGCCTTGCCGAGGCGGATCTCGAGGATCGTCTCGTCGACGTCGTCATCGAGCGTGACCACGAGCGCCTTCAGGTTTTGGATCACCTGGTGAACGTCCTCAACCACACCCGCGATCGTCTGGTGCTCATGCACCACGCCATCGATGCGGAAGCCCCACACAGCCGCGCCGCGCAGCGACGACAGCAGCACACGCCGAACGGAGTTGCCCAGCGTATGGCCGAAGCCGCGCTCGAGCGGCTCGATGACGAAGCGAGCGTTCCGAGCGTTGTCCGGATCCGCGATGCCCTCGATGCGCTCGGGGAGTATCAGTCCGGTGAGATCTAATTCCACATTGCCTCCTGTTTAGCCTTGGACGCCGGGACCCGCCCAACGAAATCCCCGCGACCCGATTATTTCGAGTAGAGCTCGACGATGAGCTGTTCCCGCGCCGCCAGCGGGATGTCCGCACGCGTCGGTTCGCGAACCAAGCGACCCACACGCGCCTTCTCGTCGAGCGCGAGCCAATCTGCCAGCGCCGGACGCGTCCGTGCCTCGAGAGCCCCTTGCACGGGCACGATGTCCTTCGACTTGGCCTTCACCGCGATCTCGTCGCCCGCCTTCACGTGGAAGCTGGGGACGTCGACGATGCGGCCGTTCACCTCTACATGACGGTGCCGCACGAGCTGCCGTGCCGCGCTACGACTGACCGCGAAGCCCATGCGGAAGACGATGTTGTCGAGACGCGTCTCGAGCGAAACGATGAGGTTCGCGCCGGTGATGCCCGGGACGTGAGCAGCGCGCTCGAAGAGCGCGCGGAACTGCTTCTCATGGAGCCCATATATCCGCTTCACCTTCTGCTTCTCTCGGAGCTGAACGGCGTAGTCGGACTGCTTGCGTCGGCGAGCCTGCGCGGGGCCGTGCTGACCCGGCGGGTACTGGCGCCGCTCGACGGGGCACTTTTCGGTGTAGCACTTCTGCCCCTTCAAGAAGAGCTTCTGGCCTTCTCTGCGGCAACGCTTACAAACGGGACCGGTATAACGAGCCATGGCTTGGTGGTATTCCCTTCTAGACGCGACTAAACGCGACTAGACGCGACGCTTCTTCGGCGGCCGGCACCCGTTGTGCGGCAGCGGCGTCACGTCTTGGATGGACTTGATCTGGAGACCAACGGCGGCGAGCGCCTGGATCGCGGACTCACGGCCGGAGCCCGGGCCCTGGACACGCACGTCGAGGCGCTTCACGCCCATGCCGACGGCCTCACGCCCCGCCTGTTCGGCGGCCACGGTGGCAGCAAACGGGGTCGACTTCTTGGAGCCCTTGAAACCCGCCTTTCCGGCGCTGGCCCACACGATGACGTTCCCCTGGTTGTCAGCGATCGTGATGATCGTGTTGTTGAAGGTCGCTTTGATGTGAGCGACGCCTTCAGCCTCTACGACCTTCTTCGAGCGCTTGGCACGGGTCTTTGGATTTGCCACGTTCTCTCACCTGATCCCTGGTTCCTGGTTCCTGCTCTTCTAACAATGCGGCTGCGGCGATCCGGGGTTTGGTGCCTCGGGTGACGCCACGTCGAGTGATGGCTCAGCGAGCCTGTCGGACAGCCTACTTCTTCGGCGCCTTCTTCTTTCCCGCGATGGATCTTCTGGAGCCCTTGTGCGTGCGCGCGTTGGTATGCGTCCGCTGACCCCTCACCGGCAAACCCCGCCGGTGCCGGAGTCCCCGGTAGCAACCGATGTCCATGAGTCGCTTGATGTTCATGGAGGTCTCGGTACGCAGCGCGCCCTCGACCTTGTAGTTCCCCTCGATCTGCCGACGGAGGCGGTTCACGTCATCGTCGTCGAGGTCCTGCGTGCGCCGGTCTCCGTCGACGCCACACTCCCGGATGATCTCCTTCGCTCGGCTCGCGCCGATCCCGTAGATGTAGGTCAGAGCGACTTCGATTCTCTTCCCACGCGGAAGGTCTACGCCAGCGATACGTGCCATGTCTTACTTGCTCTCTCTTATCCCTGGCGCTGTTTATGCTTGGGATCCCGCGAGCAAATAATGCGCACGACACCCTTCCGGCGGATCACTTTGCAGTGCTCGCAGATTGGCTTTACGCTGCTTCGAACCTTCACTTCGACATCTCCACCTTCGTTTGTTGCATAGCCATATATTATAACCCGGCTCTGGTGCGGCCTCAAGCGCCGTTCGGGGCGCCAGAACCCGCATGAACAGGGGCTCCGGAAGCAGTCAGCAGCCTTGGACCGTCCGCCGTGATTCCGACGGTATGCTCGAAGTGTGCCGACGTCGTTCGGTCGGCAGTAACGACCGTCCATCCGTCATCGAGGGTTCTGATGTTCGGTGAACCTGCCGAGAGCATCGGCTCGATGGCCAGAACCATGCCCTCTCTCAGCAACGGACCGTGTCCATCCCGTCCCTGGTTCGGCACCTGTGGCTCCTCGTGCACGTCCCGTCCCACGCCGTGTCCCACGAGGTCCCTGATGATGCCGAAGCTCGTTCCGTCCACAGTACGCACGACCGCCGCACCGATGTCCCCCACGTGATTCCCTGGGACGGAAGCCTCGATCGCGGCCCACAGGGACTGCTCGGCCACGTCCAGTAATCGCTGCACGTCGTCACTCACCTCACCGACGCGAAACGTCCAAGCCGAATCGGAGCACCACCCGTCGAGCTTGACACCTACGTCGATTGAAACGATGTCGCCCTCGCGCAGCACGCGCTTCGCACTCGGAATGCCGTGAACGACCTCCTCGTTCACCGAAGTGCACACGCTTCCAGGAAACCCATACAGACCCTTGAAAACCGGCACGGCACCGTCGTGTGAGACGATATACTCATCGCAGACGCTGTCGAGGTCCTGGGTCGAGACGCCAGGAACAACCCGCTTATGAAGCTCGCCGAGCAGTCCGGCGATGATCGCGCCGCCGCGACCGACTGCGTTCATCTCCTCGGGAGTCCGTAGATGGATCATCGCGACTCAGACGCCCACGGCGGTTCGCACGTCCACGTACACGTCGTCCATGCCCCGCTCGGCCTGGACCCGTGCCAGGCCTGCATCATGCGCTTCGTAGTGGGCCACCAGCGGTGATGTTTGCTCTTGATACACCTCCAGGCGGTGGGCCACCGTATCCGGCTCGTCATCCGTCCTGTGGATGAGCCGACCGCTGCAGCGGTCGCACATCCCATCGATCTCCGCGGCGTTCAAGTGCACGTTGAAGATCGCCCCACAGTCCGTGCAGCTCCGCCGCCCACTCAGCCGCTCGAGAAGCGTCTCGTCGGATGCCTCCAGGAGCACGACCCGGTCGACCTGCCGACCAACCTCGGACAGCACGGCATCGAGTCCGTCCGCCTGAGCGGTCGTTCGTGGGAAGCCGTCGAACAGGAGGCTCGCCTCGCTTGCCACGCCTCTCAAGCGGTCGCGAACGAGGTCGAGGATCAGCGCGTCGGGAACGAGCTCGCCGGCATCCATATAGCCCTGAGCCTGCTTGCCGAGCTCGGTGCCATCACGGCGGGCCGCGCGCAGCAGATCTCCGGTAGAGATGTGCTCGCCACCTATCGCATCCGCGAGACGCACGGCCTGCGTGCCCTTTCCGACACCCGGCGGACCGAGAAGGATGACGACCATCGACATCTACATGAACCGCGAGCGGCCCCGCATCTTCACGCGACCCTTCTTCATGAAACCGTCATAGTGACGGAGCATGAGCAACTGTTGCGCCTGCTGCACGGTGTCCAAGCCCACACCCACGACGATCAGCAGACTCGTGCCGCCGAAGAAGAAGGTGTTGATCTGGAAGAAGTCGAAGATCCAGAACGGCACGAGCGCTATGAGAGCCAGATAGACCGAGCCGGGTAGGGTCACACGTGTCAGAACGCGGTCTATGTATTCCGCCGTGCGCGCGCCCGGTTTTACACCGGGGATGAAACCACCCTGCTTCTTCAGGTTCTCTGCGAGGTCGATCGGGTTGAAAATGATCGCCGTGTAGAAGTACGTGAAGAACACGATCAGGAAGCCATACGTGATGTAGTAGGGCCAGCCCTGCGGCGCGAAAATTTCGTTGATGGTGTTGAGGTAAGGGTTGTCCCAGAACGCGGCCAAAGTGCCCGGTACGACGATGAACGACTGCGCAAAGATGATCGGCATGACGCCCGCGGAGTTCAAGCGCAGCGGAATGAAGCTCTTCTGGCCCTCTCGAATCCGACCGCGGCCGACGACCTTGCGCGGGATCTGAACCGGGATCTTTCGGGCCGCCATCGTCATCGAGACCACCGCCGCGGTGACACCGACCACCACGAAGATCAGCGCAGCGAGTGCGAACCCTGTGAGCTGACCGAGCCGGAACGACTCGAAGGTGCGCACGACCGCGGCCGGGAACCCTTGGATGATCGAGAAGAAGATCAGCAACGACATGCCATTGCCGATCCCGTGCTCTGTGATCTGCTCACCGAGCCACATGACGAAGATCGCGCCCACGGTGAGCGTGACGACCGTCGTGAACGTGAACATCGCACCAGGCGTGCTGACCGCGCCGGGAATCGCCTGCAGGAACGACGCGTACCCGTAGGACTGGGCGACCGACAACACGATCGTGGTATAACGCGTCCACTGGGTCAGCTTCTTACGGCCCTCTTCGCCTTCCTTTTGCAGTTTTTCGATCGTTGGGAAGACCGCGGCGAGCAGTTGAAACATGATGCTCGCGGAGATGTACGGCATGATGCCCAGCGCCAGGATGGTCGCGCGAGACAGCCCGCCACCCACGAACATGTCGTAGATGCCGAAGAAGGTCCCCTCGAGTTGACTGAACTGCTCACGAAGCGCGGCCACGTCCAGGCTCGGCACCGTGATGTGCGATCCCACTCGATAGACGAGCAGGATGAACAAGGTGAAGAGGACCTTCTCCTTGAGCTCCGGAACCCGGAAGAGGTTTTGTACGGGATTCGTCATGCTACGAAGCGTCCTCGACCGTGGCGCCAATGACCGTCACCGATCCCCCTGCCGCCTCGATCTTCTCTTGAGCGCTCTTGCTGAACCTGTGCGCGCTCACGGACAGCGACTTCTCCATATCGCCCTCCCCGAGAATCTTCACGGGCTTGCGAAGCGACGCTATGAGTCCGACCGCCTTGAGCGCGTCCGGGCTCACGTCACCGTCACACCGGCCCAGGTCCCGCACGTTGACCACTTGGTACTCGACACGGTTGATGTTCTTGAAGCCACGCTTCGGAATCCGGCGCATGAGCGGCATCTGGCCACCCTCGAAGTCCCGGCGGATGCGTCCGCCCGAGCGCGACTTCTGGCCGTCCTGTCCCCGCCCCGCGGTCTTGCCCAAACCGGAACCCTGTCCGCGACCGACGCGCTTGCGGCGGCGGCGGGAGCCGAGGGGAGGGCTCAAATCATGTAGTTCTGCCATGTCACAAACTCTCGTTGTTGTCACCAAGACCGCTCAAATTGGATGCTGAACTAGGCAGGCGAGGATCGGCGACCGAGGAGTAGCAACGCTACTTCGCAGGTCGACGACCGGAGCCTAACGACGTTCAGCGCCGATTTCAGCGGTCAGTCATTCGCTTCAGTCACATCGATCATGTAGGAGATTTGGTTGATCATTCCCCTAATGGCCGCATTATCCTCATGGATCACGCTCTGCTGGTGACGCTTTATTCCCAGCGCCCGAAGCGTGCGGCGGTGCTTGGTGAGCCGGCCGATCCCGCTGCGCGTCTGGGTGATCTTGATCATCTTGGGCTTCTTCTTCCTATCCACGATGCACTCCCAATTCCGCCACCGTGACGCCACGCTCTTCGGCCACTCGCTCGGCGGTGACGAGCTCCGTCAGGCCGTTCATCGTGGCGCGTACGACGTTGATCGGGTTGTTCGAACCCAGACTCTTCGTGAGCACATCCTTCACGCCCGCTGCCTCGAGCACCGCTCGCACAGGACCACCCGCGATCACACCCGTACCGGGGGCGGCGGGGCGAAGCAGCACGCGGGCTGCGCCCCACCGACCTACGATGTCGTGGGGGAGCGTTCCGTTCTGGATCGGCACGCTCACCATGTTCTTGCGGGCCTGCTCGAAGGACTTCCGAATCGCTTCGGCGACCTCGTTCGCTTTGGCCAGCGCGATGCCGACGTTCCCCTTCTGATCACCCACGGAAACAAGCGCCGAGAACGAAAACCGCCGTCCACCCTTCACGACCTTGGCGACGCGGTTGATGAAGATGACGTTCTCGACGAGATCGGTCTCCCGACCGCGCCCCTGCTTCTTCTTTTTCTTCTGGTCTCTTCCAGCCATCAGAACTCCAGACCTCCCTCTCGGGCGCCGTCGGCGAAGGCTTTCACCCGGCCGTGGTACTTGTATCCACCGCGATCGAAGACCACGGTGTCGATTCCCAGGGCCTTCGCGCGCTCACCGAGCAGCTTCCCAGCCACGTAGGCGTGCTCTACGCGGCAGTTCTGACCCTCGGCCGCGAAGTCTTTCAACTCCGCGTTGAGGGTCGAAAGCCCGATGAGCGTGCGGCCGGCGTCGTCGTCGACGACCTGACCCTCGATGTTTTTCAACGAGCGAAAAACCACGAGGCGCGGACGCTCCGCGGTGCCACGCACCTTGTTCCGAACTCGGAAGTGGCGACGCATCCGCTGAAGCGAACGGCTCTTCCTGAGCTTGCTCTGTTTGATCATCGTCATCGCTATATCCCGGCAGTCTTACCGGCCTTGCGCCGGACATGTTCACCCTTATATCGGATTCCCTTGCCCTTGTAGGGCTCGGGCGGCCGGAACCCGCGGATTTCCGCTGCTGCCTGGCCGACCTTCTGCTTGTCGATGCCGGACACGACGATCGTCGTCTGGTTCGGGCACTCGATACTGACACCGTCTGCCGGCATGTAGTCGATAGTATGGCTGAACCCGAGGCTTAGGGTCACGCCCTTCCCTGTGACATCTGCGCGGTAGCCCACACCGACGATCTCCAGCGTCTTGGCGAAGCCGTCGGTCACGCCAGTCACCATGTTCGCGATCAGCGAGCGGGTGAGCCCGTGCAACGCGCGGTGCTTCTTCTCGTCGGATGGCCGCTCTACGCGGACCTCTCCCCCGTCGATGACGACCTTCATGTCCGGGTGTGCGTTGAGCTGCAAGGAGCCCTTCGGACCCTTCACGCTGAGCGTGCCGTTAGTCTGCTCGACCTCGACTCCCTTGGGGAGCACGATAGGCATCTTTCCAATACGAGACATCGTTTCTCTCTCGCTCGCTGCTTACCAGACCACGGCCATCAACTCGCCACCGACGCCCTGCTCACGGGCGTTGCGGTCGGAGAGCATGCCGGCCGAGGTCGACAGGATTGCCATGCCGAGACCGTTCCGTATCCGAGGGATCTCATCCTTGCCGACGTATGTGCGTCGGCCGGGACGTGAGACACGCTCGATGTGACGGATGATCGGCTTGCCCTCGTAGTACTTCAGGTAGACCCGGAGCACGCCGAAGCGTCCGTCCGCGAGCACCTTATGGGCGTGCACGAAATGGCTCTCTTGCAAGAGCCGTGCGATTTCGATCTTCTGCGTGGACACGGGCATGTCCACCCACTTGTGGGCCGCCTGGCCGGCGTTCCGGATGCGGGTGAGCATGTCCGCGATGGGGTCGGTCATCATGACTGTCTGGTTCCTCCTACCAGCTCGACTTGCGGACACCGGGGATCTCGCCCCTGAGCGACATCTCCCGGAAACAGATCCGGCAGATTCCGAACTTCCGCAGGAACGCCCGTGGCCTCCCGCAACGCTGACAGCGGTTCCGCTGCCGCACGGCGAACTTCGGCTTGCGCTTGGACTTCTCGATGAGCGCCTTTCTGGCCATTCGAAACTCTCTCTCCTAGGCGGTCGCGCCGACTTGCACCGGCACCGCGCCGCGGAACGGGAAGCCCAACTCACGCAACAGGGCAAGACCCTCGTCATCCTTGTCGGTGGATGTGACCACCGTGATGTCCATCCCGTGAATCTTGCGAACTTTTTCGTAGTCGATCTCGGGGAAGGTGATCTGCTCCTTCACGGCCATCGTGTAGTTCCCGCGACCGTCGAAGGAGCGCGTTTTGAGCCCCCGGAAGTCACGGACACGTGGAATCACCGTGCTGATCAGGCGGTCCAGGAAGAACCACATCTTTTGGCCGCGCAGCGTCACGGAAGCGCCGATCGGCATGCCCTCCCGCAGCTGGAAGTTCGAGATCGAGCGTCGGGCGCGGTTCATCAGCGGCTTCTGGCCGGAGATCA
Source organism: Gemmatimonadota bacterium (assembly GCA_022560615.1). Lineage (NCBI taxonomy): Bacteria > Pseudomonadati > Gemmatimonadota > Gemmatimonadota bacterium. The sequence goes on along the minus strand of JADFSR010000003.1, from coordinate 152,943 downwards.
CTTCGAGCTCGGCCATGATGCTATCGAGCAGCTTCCGGTCTTTAGCCGCTTCACCGGCGCCCACGTTGATCACGACCTTCACGACCTTCGGGATTTGGTGCGAATTCGCGTAGCCGAACTCCTCCTGGAGCTTTGGCCTCACGTATTCGGCATAGTGAGTCTTGAGTCGCGGTTCCATCTTCATTGTGGTCTGGGAATCGGATTGCCGGTCTTCACGGCGATCCGCTCCTTGGTTCCGTCCTCTTCGACGCGCGTGCGTACGCGGCTGGCCTCTTCGGTCGTCGGGTCGACGAGCATCACGTTGGAAACGTGGATCGGCGCCGCGAAGGTGATGATGCCACCGTCGGGGTTCGCCTCCGTCGGGCGCGTATGCCGCTTGCGAATGTTTACGCCTTCGACGCGCACGCGCGCCTTCTCTTTCATGACTTCGAGCACCGCGCCCTCGAGGTCGCGGTCATTGCCGCGAATCACTCGGACACGGTCGCCCTTCATGATCTGAAACTTGGTCCTGGCCATCACAGTACCTCAGGCGCCAGGGAAACGATCTTCATGTACTTCCTCTCGCGTAGCTCGCGGCCGACGGGTCCGAAGATCCGGGTGCCGCGGGGCTCACCCTGCGGGGTGATGATGACCGCCGCGTTGTCCTCGAACCGGATGTACGTCCCGTCCCGACGACGCGTCTCCTTGGCGGTCCGCACGACCACGGCTCGCACGACCTCACCCTTCTTGATACCCGCGTTGGGGATGGCATCCTTCACGGTTGCGACGATGACATCGCCCACCCCGGCGTACCGGCGTCCCGAACCTCCCAGCACCCTGATACAGAGTGCCGACTTGGCGCCCGTGTTGTCGGCGATCCGGAGGATCGACTCCTGCTGAATCATCTCTCGATTCCTCTGACGTTCGGTTAGGCCTGGCGCTCGGCCAAACCGGTGACACGCCAACGCTTGGTCTTGGACAGCGGGCGGGTCTCCACGATCCGCACGGCGTCGCCGACGTGATACTCGTTCTTCTCGTCGTGCACCCGATATCTCTTGGTGCGCTTGACCCCCTTGCCGTACAACGGGTGGGCGAATCGACGCTCGACCACGACGGTCACGGTCTTGTCACCCTTATCGCTCACGACCAGGCCAACACGCACCTTGCGTCGGTTGCGCGCGCCCGTTGCCTCGCGTTTGGCGGCGGCGGGAGCTTCTGATACCTCCGTCTCCGGGGTCTCGGCCTCGACCTGTTCGCTCTCGTTCTCGCTCATGGCTTCCTGGCTCACGCGTTCTCAGCGGAGTTCTGCGCGAGCTCGCGCTCGCGACGCACGGTCCTTAGGCGCGCGATATCGCGCTTGATCTGCCTCGGCAGTCCCGCGTTCTCGAGCGCCATCATCGAGCCCTGGAAACGCAACTTGAACTGCTCTTCCCTAAGCTCTTTTAGCCGGGCTTCGATCTCAGTGTCATCCCAATCGCGGATGTCATCGGCTTTCATCATTCTCTCCTAAAGCTGGCGGTCGCGGACGACGAACCGGCATTTGATCGGCAGCTTCGCAGCGGCCAGTCGCATCGCCTGCTCTGCCACTTTCTCGTTCACGCCCTCGAGCTCGAACATGATCCGGCCCGGCTTGACCACCGCGACCCAACCTTCGGGGTTGCCCTTGCCCTTCCCCATGCGGGTCTCAGCGGGCTTTGAAGTGATCGGCTTATCCGGGAAGATCCGGATCCAGACCTTGCCACCACGCTTGATGTGACGGGTCATGGCGACACGGGCCGATTCGATCTGTCGGTTGGTGATCCAAGTCGGCTCGAGCGCCTGCAGGCCGTACTCCCCGAAGGAGACCTTGCTTCCCCGGTACGCCATTCCGCGCATGCGACCCTTGTGGGTCTTCCGTCGCCTTACTCGTTTTGGAGCTAGCATCGTCTATTCCTCGCTCAGCCGCCGGTCGAGTAGGTGCGGCCACGCCGCTCCTCGACGACCTCGCCCTTGAAGATCCAGCACTTCACACCAATGACGCCGTACGTCGTAAACGCAGGCACCTGGGCGTAGTCGATGTCCGCGCGCAGCGTATGCAGCGGCACCCGGCCCTCGTTGTATCCCTCCGTTCTTGCGATCTCGGCGCCACCCAGACGGCCTGCGCACTGGATCTTGATGCCCTCGGCCCCGGCACGGATCGCGGACTGCACCGCGCGCTTCATCGCGCGCCGGAACGAGATGCGCTGACGCAACTGGTGGGCGATGTTCTCGGCTACCAGATACGCGCTCACCTCCGGCTGCTTGATCTCCTCGACGTTCACGGAGATCTCGGCGTTGGTGAGCATCGCGAGCTCGTCGCGCAACTTGTCGACCTCGGCGCCCCTCTTGCCGATCACGACACCCGGACGGGCGGTGTGCAGCGTGACGACGATCTTGCTCGGCTTGCGCTCGATCTCAACCAGCGCAAGCGCGGCATGAGCCAGGCGCCGACGAAGGTACTTGCGGATCGTCTCGTCCTCCTTGAGGAGGCGCGGGAAATCGCGCTCGGCGTACCAGCGGGACGTCCAGTCCTTGACGATCCCGAGCCGGAACCCGAGGGGGTGTGTCTTTTGTCCCATATCCTCAGGCGTCCTTTTTGTCGACGACCACGGTGATGTGGCTCGTGCGCTTACGGATCGGCGCTGCTCGCCCCTGCGCGCGCGCGCGCCAGCGACGGAGCGTCGGGCCCTCGTCTACGAAGGCTTCCTGAACGACCAGGTCGTCCACATCGAGGAGGTCGCCTTCGTCCTGTGATCTGTCCTGTGCGTTCGCTACCGCCGAACGAAGAGTCTTACCGACAGGCTCGGCAGCGACTTTCTTCGAGAACTGAAGAATGGCGTATGCCTCGTTCACCGACTTACCCCGGATCTGGTCCACGACGAGCCGGACCTTGCGGGGACTCATGCGAACGTACCGGGCGATTGCTCGAGCTTTCATTGGGCTTACCGTCCGGACCGTTTGTCGGCCAGCCTGCCACTGTGCCCGCGGAATAGGCGGGTTGGCGCGAACTCACCGAGTTTGTGTCCGACCATGTTCTCCGTGATGTACACGGGGATGAACTTGTTGCCGTTGTGTACGGCCACCGTGTGACCCACGAAATCCGGAGAGATCGTCGAGGCACGGGACCATGTCTTGATGACCTTCTTCTCATTACGAGAGTTCATGATCTCGATCTTGAGAAGAAGCTTGTCATTGATGAACGGACCCTTCTTTAGGCTACGCGGCATAGTTGGTCAGCCCCTGGTCACTGCGTGGCTTTGCCGCGCTTGCGGCCGCGCACGATGTACTTGGTGGATTCCTTTTTCTTGTTGCGTGTCTTCTTGCCCTCGGTCTTGCCCCACGGCGAGACCGGAGGACGTCCACCCGATGCCCGGCCCTCACCACCACCCAGAGGGTGATCGACCGGGTTCATGGCGACACCGCGTACCTTCGGGCGCTTGCCCCGCCAACGGTTTGCACCTGCCTTGCCGATCACGGTCAACTCGTGGTCCGAGTTGCCGACCTCTCCGATGGTAGCCATGCACTCCTTGCGAAACCGGCGCATTTCCGTCGAAGGCAGTCTCAGCGTGACAAAGCCTCCTTCCTTCGCCACGACCTGGACCGAAGCCCCGGCCGAACGCGCCAGCTGACCGCCCTTGGCCGGCTTGAGCTCGACGTTGTGGACCGCCGTGCCGAGAGGCACGAACTCGAGCGGCATCGCCGAACCGATGCGGACGTCCGCGTTGGGACCCGACATGATCGTGTCGCCGACGTTGAGTCCCTTCGGATGCAGGATGTACCGCTTCTCGCCGTCCTCGTAGAAGATCAGCGCGATGTTGGCCGAGCGGTTCGGGTCGTACTCGATGTGCTTCACCAAGCCCGGCACATCGAGTTTGTTCCGCTTGAAGTCGACGATCCGGTACTTTCGCTTGTGGCCGCCACCCCGGCGTCGAACCGTCACGTGCCCGTGATGGTTGCGGCCACCGCTGGAGCTCAGCGATTCGGTGAGCGACTTCTCCGGCCCCTTGCGGGTCAGCACCTCATTGTCGAGAACCGACCGGGTTCGCTGGCCGGGCGTAACCGGCTTGAATTTCTTGATTCCCATGATCAGCCGGCCTCGTAGAGCTCAATGTGGTCGCCCTCAGAGAGCTGGACCACGGCTTTCTTGAAGGACGCGCGACGACCCGGGGTCTGGCTCCGGGCCATGCGCCCCATATGGGACCGGCGCGCCTTGCCGGCATAGCGCATCGTGCGGACGTCCTTCACGGTCACGTCCCAGATCTGCTCGACGGCTTGCCCGATCTCGATCTTGTTGGCGTGCTTGCTCACGATGAACGTGTAGACGGTGTCGGTCTCCATCTGCTCACTGGTCTTTTCGGTGATCACCGGCGCGTAGATGATGTCGTAAGCGTCACGCATCGTCGTCTTCCTCCGTCCCCACTTCGGCCTCTGCTTCTGGCTCTTCTTCCAGCTCTGCTTCCGCTTCCGTGGCGGGCTCAACCTCGACCTCCTCGACCTCAGCCGGAGCCTCAGCCTTGTCGTCTAGCGCCGAGCGTTCGATGACAACCGTGTACGCCCAGAGCACGTCGTATACGGACTCGCCGCCGAAGGGCACTACCGACACGTTCGAGAGGTTACGAGCTGACAGGTACAGGTTCTCGTTCTTGCCATCGGTCAGCACGAGAACCTTCCCCTCCGGTGCGATCGAGCTCAAGAAGCTCACGAGATCACGAGTCTTGGGGGCCTCCATGACGGGCAAATCCGCGAGAACGACCCTGTCGCGCTCGGCGCGGTCATTGAGCGCCGAGCGCCGAGCGAGCGCCTTCACCTTCTTGGGCAGACGCTGACGCCACGAGTGGGGGATCGGTGGAAACGCAACGCCACCGCCCACCCAGATGGGCGACCGGATGGTTCCCGCTCGGGCGCGACCCGTGCCTTTCTGACGCCAGGGTTTACGGCCGCCACCGGCGACGTCGGAACGCCCCTTGGCGGATGCCGTCCCTTGTCGCTGGTTCGCGAGGTACGTCCTCACCGCCTGGTGCATGACGCCCTCATTCACGACGCCGTCGAAGAGGTTGTCGGGCAACGCCCGTGCCTTCCCCTTCTTGCCGTCAGCCTTGTAATATCGCGCCTTGTACATGGTCACTTCGAGATCAGAACGTAGCCATTACGGGCGCCCGGAACGCCGCCCTTCACGAAAATCAGGTTCCGCTCACCATCAACGCGGACGACCTGAAGATTCCGGATGGTCGTGCGGGTCCCACCCATACGCCCGGGCAACTTCTTGCCCTTGATGACGCGGGACGGGTCCGTACCCGGGCCCATGGACCCTGGGGTACGGGAATGGGAGTGTCCGTGCGAAGCCGGACGCCCCGCGAAACCATGGCGCTTCACCACGCCCTGGAATCCGCGACCCTTCGACCGGCCTGTGACCTTGACGCGGTCACCGGCCTCAAAAACCTCAACGGTGAGCTGCTGGCCCACCTCGTATTCCTCACCGTCGTCCGGGGCGAACTCACGCATGAGCCGTGGCGCGGCCTCGAGGCCCGCCTTGGCTGCGTGTCCCACTTCGGCCTTTGAAGCGCGCTTGGCCTTCTGGGCGCCGAAGCCGAGCTGGATGGCACGGTAGCCATCCGACTCCTCGGACTTCACCTGAACGACGGCGCACGGACCGGCTTCAATGACGGTGACGGGTATCTGCACCCCTTCGTCATCGAAGATCCGCGTCATGCCGATCTTTTTTCCGATCAATCCGGGCATTCGGAGTCCTCCGTCAGTCGACCTTGATCTCCACGTCGACCCCTACCGGCAAATCCAGCTTGGTCAACGCGTCGATCGTCTGTGGGCGGCTATCGACGATGTCGATGAGTCGCTTGTGCGTACGCAGCTCGAACTGCTCACGACTCTTCTTGTCGATGTGCGGCGAGCGAAGCACGGTCCAGCGCTCACGCCGCGTCGGCAACGGGATAGGCCCCCGCACCGTCGCGCCCGTTTTCTGCGCTGTCCGAACAATGTCGGCCGCGGTCTGATCGATCAGCCAGTGGTCGAACGCCTTCAGTCGGATTCTGATTCTTTGAGCCATTTTGGCCTCTGTTTGGCGGGCCGGAGGGACTGCGGTCCCTCCGGCCATTCTTTTACCGCACCTGCTTCATCAGCCCACTAGGAACCCCTAGGTGGCCAATCCTTCCTGTTTTCACAGACCGCTTCGGTCCTTCTACCTGCCTGCCCCGCGTCCCAGATCCGCCGCATTGCGGCGGAGCCGGAGCGCCTTCCTACCGACGTGCTTCCGTGCCCCCAGGTTGTTGCTACCTCGCCCCGGAGCCCTCCTATGTCCCGGGTTCGTCGTAGAACGGGTCTCTCGCAGCGATGTTGCGCTAGCCCTTTCGCGGAGAGAGACCCGTTCTCCGTCGAACCCTGAACCCTGCCTACTCGATAATCTCCGTGACCACACCAGCACCAACCGTACGACCACCTTCACGAATCGCGAACCGTAGCTCCGGATCCATCGCGATCGGCATGATCAACTCCACTTCCATCTGAACGTTGTCGCCCGGCATCACCATCTCCACACCTTCCGGTAGCTGCGCCGCGCCCGTCACGTCCGTCGTGCGGAAGTAGAACTGCGGACGGTAGCCGTTGAAGAACGGCGTGTGCCGGCCTCCCTCTTCCTTCGTCAGAACGTACACCTCCGCCTTGAACTTCGTGTGCGGCGTGATCGAGCCCGGAGCCGCCAGTACCTGGCCTCGCTGGATCTCGTCCTTGCCCACACCACGCAGTAGCAGTCCCGCGTTGTCGCCCGCTCGGCCTTCGTCCAGAATCTTCCGGAACATCTCCACGCCGGTCACCACCGTCTTCCGGCTCTTGTCCGTCATTCCCACCACCTCCACTTCCTCGCCCTTCTTCACGATCCCGCGCTCGATACGACCCGTCGCCACCGTCCCCCGGCCCGTGATGCTGAACACGTCCTCCACCGGCATCAGGAACGGCTTGTCGATGTCCCGCTTCGGGACCGGGATGTAGGAGTCGATCGCATCCATCAACTCCTGGATGCACTTCGTCGCTTCTCCCTCCTCGCCCTCAGCCTCCAGAGCCCCCAGCGCCGAGCCCATCACCACCGGGATGTCGTCGCCCGGGAAGTCGTACTCACTCAGTAGCTCCCGAATCTCCAGCTCCACCAGCTCCAGCAGCTCCTCATCGTCCACCATGTCCACCTTGTTCATGAACACGACGATGTACGGCACGTTCACCTGACGAGCCAGAAGGATGTGTTCCCGTGTCTGCGGCATCGGTCCGTCCGCTGCGCTCACCACCACGATCGCACCATCCATCTGCGCTGCACCCGTGATCATGTTCTTCACGTAGTCCGCGTGGCCCGGGCAATCCACGTGCGCGTAGTGACGGTTCGCCGTCTCGTACTCCACGTGTGCCGTCGCAATCGTGATCCCGCGCGCCCGCTCTTCAGGTGCCTTGTCGATCTGATCGAACGCGATCGCGTCTCCACCGAACTTCTTCGCCTGCGTCATCGTGATCGCAGACGTCAGAGTCGTCTTCCCGTGATCCACGTGACCGATCGTGCCCACGTTTACGTGTGGCTTCGTTCGCTCGAATATCGGCTTGCCCATCGCTGTCCTCTTTGCTCGGCAGGCTAAAGGGTTGGTTTCCCAGCTCAGTCGGCTCCGCCGCCGTCGGTCGCCATGATTTCCTCGGCTTTCGACTTCGGAACCTCGTCGTAGTGCGCGAACTGCATCGTATACACGGCCCGCCCCTGGCTCATCGAGCGAAGCGTGGTCGAATAGCCGAACATCTCACCGAGCGGCACCGAAGCGCCGATGACGCGCGCGCCCGCACGCTCGGTCATACCGCCGACCTTGCCCCGACGGGCCGATAGGTCGCCGATGATATCTCCCATGTAGTCGGCCGGAGTCACGACCTCGACGTCCATGATCGGCTCGAGCAGGATCGGCTTGGCCTTCTTGATGCCCGCCTTGAGTGCCATCGAGCCGGCGACCTTGAACGCCATTTCACTCGAGTCGACATCGTGGTACGACCCGTCGATCAGCTCGACCTTCACGTCGATGACCGGGTAGCTGGCGAGCACGCCCGAGTCGAGCGCGTCACGGATCCCCGCTTCGACGGAGCCGATGTACTCTCGAGGGATCGAGCCACCGTGGATCTTGTCCTCGAAGATGAAGCCCGAACCGGGTGTGCCCGGTTCGATGTTGATGACCACGTGGCCGTACTGACCGCGCCCACCCGTCTGGCGGACGAACCTGCCTTCCACTTTCTCGGCTCGCTTGCGGATCGTCTCGCGGTACGCGACCTGCGGGCGACCGATGTTGGCCTCGACGCCGAACTCGCGCTTGAGGCGATCGACGATGATCTCGAGGTGGAGCTCACCCATGCCCGAGATGATCGTCTGGTTCGTCTCCGGATCGGTGAAGACGCGGAACGTCGGGTCCTCGTCGGTGAGCTTGACCAGCCCGTTCGTGAGCTTGTCCTGGTCGGCCCTCGTCTTCGGCTCGATCGCGACCGCGATGACCGGCTCCGGGAAGCTCATCGCCTCCAGGATGATCGGGTGGGTCTCGACGCACAGAGTGTCGCCGGTCTTCACGTGCTTGAGGCCGATCGCTGCGGCGATGTCGCCCGCGAACACCTCGTCTCGCTCCTCACGCTTGTTGGCGTGCATCTGCAGGATCCGGCCCACGCGCTCTCGCTGATCCCTGCTGGCGTTGTACACGTAGCTACCGGCGGGTAGTGAGCCGGAGTAGACCCGGAAGAACGTCAGCTTACCGACGTAGGGGTCCGTCGCGATCTTGAACGCAAGAGCCGCGAAGGGGGCGTCGTCGCTCGCCTCGCGGGTCTCGAAGGTCTCGTCGTGGTGTGGGAGGTGCCCCTGAATCGCGGGCACGTCGATCGGCGACGGCAGGTAGTCGATCACCCCGTCCAGGAGCGCCTGCACGCCTTTGTTCTTGAAGGCAGAGCCGCAAAAGACGGGGAAGATGACACCCTTGATGGTCGCCGCACGGATCGCGTGACGGAGCTCATCGTTGCTGAGCTCTTCTCCCCCGAGGTACTTCTCGATGAGATCGTCGTCGTGCTCTATCGCGGCCTCGAGCAGCGTGTGACGCAACTCCTCGACCGTGTCGACGAGGCCGTCGGGGACGGGACCGTCGCTGAACTTCGAGCCCATCTCGCCTTCGTAGATGATCGCCTTCCGCTCGACGATGTCGACGACCCCTGTGAAGAGCTCACCCTCGCCCAGCGGATACTGGACCGGATGCGCGTTCGCACCCAGCCGGTCGCGCATCATGCCGACGACGTTTATGAAGTCAGCGCCGACACGGTCCATCTTATTGACGAACGCGATGCGCGGGACCGTGTAGCGGTCCGCCTGGCGCCAAACCGTCTCGGATTGCGGCTCCACACCACCCACCGCACAAAAAACGGCCACCGCACCGTCCAGAACGCGCAGCGACCGTTCGACCTCGGCCGTGAAATCCACGTGGCCGGGTGTGTCGATGATGTTAATTCGGTAATCGGTACCGTTGCGGAGCCAATGAGCTGTGGTGGCAGCGGACGTAATCGTGATCCCTCGCTCCTGCTCCTGCTCCATCCAGTCCATGGTGGCAGCACCGTCGTGTACCTCGCCCACACGGTGCACCCGTCCCGTGTAGAACAGGATGCGCTCGGTGGTCGTGGTCTTCCCGGCATCGATGTGCGCCATGATGCCGATGTTGCGCAGCTGCGGTAGTGGAGTCTTTCTGGGCATCTATCTAGGTCCGTCTATCCATCCGTGCATCGTTGGTCACTGTCAGTCATTGGGGCGCAAAAAAGGAGCGCGGCTCCTGCCGCTGCGGCCCCGCAGGGCCCACAGTCGTCCGCGCTCCTTCGATCGGAGAGGGCCCCGGTTCCCCAAACAAAGGGGGCCATCGCGTCCCAAATTGTCTTTGCACCCCATGCGGGCGGCGCGGTCCTACCAGTCCCTCTAGACGCTGGTTACCAGCGGTAGTGCGCGAACGCCTTGTTGGCTTCCGCCATCCGGTGCGTGTCGTCCTTCTTCTTGACCGTCGCGCCCTCGCCGCGGCTCGCGGCGAGAAGCTCTGCGGCGAGCCGCTCGGACATACTCTTTTCCGAACGGCGACGCGCGTATGAAATCAACCATCGCATCGCCAAAGCCGCGCGGCGCTCCGGGCGAACCTCGATCGGCACCTGATACGTCGCGCCACCGACGCGGCGGCTCTTCACCTCGAGCGTCGGTTTGGTGTTGGTCAGCGCCTGCTCGAACAGCTGCACCCCCGACTGACCGGTTCGCTGCTCGAGAATGTCGACCGCGTCGTAGAAGATCTTCTCGGCGACCGACTTCTTACCGTCCCGCATCAAGTTGTTGATGAACTTGGTGACGGTACGCGACTCGAAGCGCGGATCGGGAGGAGTCTCCCTCTTTTCAGCCCGGGAACGACGGCTCATCTATTTCTTGCCTTATTTGGGCCGCTTGGCCCCGTACTTGGAGCGTCCCTGGCGACGATCGCTGACCCCTGAAGTATCCAGCGTACCACGGATGATGTGGTACCGAACACCCGGAAGGTCTTTCACTCGGCCGCCACGGATGAGCACGATCGAGTGCTCCTGGAGGTTGTGTCCCTCACCCCCGATGTATGCGGTGACTTCGTACCCGTTCGTGAGCCGCACACGAGCAACTTTCCGAAGCGCCGAGTTCGGCTTCTTCGGAGTCGTCGTATACACGCGCGTGCAGACACCGCGCTTCTGCGGACTCCGCTGAAGAGCCGGGGTTTTGTTCTTCTTCTGAACAGCCTTTCGGCCCTTCCTCACGAGCTGGTTGATCGTCGGCATTTGCCCTCTGATAGTGAAAAAAACGCGCCTCTCGGCGCGTCGTATTTGGCTCTTCGCTGTCGTTGCGAATCGCCGGTCCGACTACAGCACATAAAGGTAGAGAAGGGTCCAGAGGGTGTCAACGGAGTCGAGGGGCGCCCCCCGAGAAGGAAAGCGCCCCTCACCCTCAAAACATGTGGGCCCGAGGGGCCCGTCTAATCGGACTCCCCGCCTACCCCCAGCCCAGCCACCAGCTCCCCGGGCTCGCCCAACGGGATGATCTCCTCGTCGTAGAACGACTGCTCGACCATGAACTCCACCGCCTGGTAGCGGTGCGCACCCGTACCGGCCGGGATCAGGTGGCCAATGATGATGTTCTCCTTGAGACCTTTGAGCTCGTCGAGCGCACCGCGTACTGCGGCGTCGGTGAGCACCCTGGTGGTCTCCTGGAACGAAGCCGCCGAGATGAACGACTCGGTGGTGAGGCTCGCCTTGGTGATTCCGAGCAGAAGCGGCTCGGAACGGGCCGGTTTCGTGCCCTCCTCGATCGCCTTCTGGTTCACGTTGCGGAACTCTACCCGGTCGACGTTCTCCCCCTCGAGCAGCTGGGTCTCGCCGGCATCGGTGACGCGCACTTTCTGGAGCATCTGACGAACGATGACCCCGATGTGCTTGTCGTTGATCTTGACGCCCTGGAGCCGGTACACCTCCTGTATCTCGTTCAGCAAGTACTCCTGAACGGCCCGCGTCCCCTTGATGCGCAGGATGTCGTGTGGATTGATGGGCCCCTCACTCAGACGGTCACCCGCCCGGACACGGTCGCCCTCGTGCACTCGCATGTGCTTGCCGACCGGAACCGGATACGTCCTCAACTCACCAGTTTCTGGCGTGACGTGGACCTCACGCTTGCCGCGCTTGATGTCGCCGAAGCTGATCTCACCGTCGATCTCGGTGATGACCGCCGGATCCTTCGGTCGCCTAGCCTCGAACAGCTCGGCGACGCGGGGCAGGCCACCCGTGATGTCGCGTGTCTTGTAGACCTCGCGGCTGATCTTTGCGACGGTGTCACCCGCCTTGATCTCGTCTCCATCGTGGACAGTGAGCTGCGCACCGACCGGGATGATGAACTCGCGAAGCTTCTCCCGCCTCTTGGTGTTCTTCCAGATCTGAATGGTCGGGTGGAGCTTCTTCTCGCGATCCTCGATGATCGTCATCTGGCGCCGACCCGTGGACTCGTCCAACTCCTCGCGCATCGTCTGCTCGTCGACGATGTCGACGAACTCGATGACGCCGGCCGAGTCTGCGACGATCGGCTCCGCGTACGGATCCCAGCTGAAGAGTAGATCCCCAGCCTCGATCGCCTGCTCCTCCACCACGGCCAGCGTCGCGCCGTAGGGAACTGAGAGGCGGCTACGGACAGCATCGTCCTGGGTCTTGAGAAGGATCTGTCCTTCCCGAGAAGTAATGATCCGATCACCGTCGGGCGTCACGACCGTGGTGACACGCTCGAGGCCCACGATGCCTTTGATCTTCGACTTGCGCTGCGTCTGCGCTGCGATGCGGGATGCCGTACCACCGATGTGGAACGTCCGCAGCGTGAGCTGCGTGCCCGGCTCACCGATCGACTGCGCTGCGAGAATACCTACTGCCTCACCGGTATCAACCATCTTCATCGTCGCGAGGTTGCGGCCGTAGCACATCTTGCACGTACCGCGCTTCGCCTCACACGTGAGCACCGAACGAATCTTCACCATCTGGAGACCCGCATCCTCGATGGCATCGGCCTTGTCCTCGAGAATGAGCGCACCCGCCTCGACCAGAAGCTCGCCATCGATCGGGTCGTAGACGTTCTCGAGCGCCACGTTACCGACGATACGGTCCGCGAGCGGCTCGATGATGTCCTCACCTTCCTTCAGCGCGGTCATGTCCAGGCCGAGAATCGTCCCGCAATCGTCGGTCATGACCGTCACGTCCTGAGCGACGTCGACCAAGCGGCGCGTGAGATAGCCCGCGTCCGCGGTCTTGAGCGCCGTATCGGCCAGACCCTTCCTGGCACCGTGGGTGGAGATGAAGTACTCCACGACCGACAGGCCTTCTCGGAAGTTCGACTTGATCGGGCTCTCGATGATCTCGCCGATACCACCCGTGAGCTTCTTCTGCGGTTTGGCCATCAGCCCCCGCATGCCGGCTAGCTGACGCATTTGGTCCCGGTTACCCCGGGCGCCGGAGGCCATCATCATGTACACAGGGTTGAAGCCGCCCTTGGATCGCTCCAAGCGGCGTACCATCGCGTCCGCCACGTCGTTGTTCGCGTGGGTCCACGTGTCGATGACCTTGTTGTACCTCTCGCCGTTCGAGATAAAGCCGCTGGCATACGCCTCCTGGAAACGCGCCACCTGCTCATCCGCCTTCTTGAGAATCTCGGCTTTCTCGTGGGGCACCTCTAGGTCGTCGATACCGACGCTGATGCCGCCCATTGTGGCATAGCGGAAACCGAAGTCCTTGAGATCGTCCAGGAAAGCCGGCGTCTCGGCGAGACCGATCTTGTCGAAGCAGTCGAAGACCAGATCCCCGAGCTCCTTCTTCCCGAAAGTGCGGTTCTTGAAACCGAGCTCGTCGGGGATGATCGAATTGAAGAGCACGCGACCCGCGGACGTTCGCACCCAGTATCCGTCCTCCTCGCCGTGCTGCTCTCCGACCCAGTAATGGACCGGGCTCTGGAACGTCATCTTCTCCTGCTCAAGCGCCATCTCGATCTCTCCATAGGTGGAGAAGTGGGGTGCGCTCTCGTAGATCTTGTCCAACTTGGCGTTCGCGTCCTCCCGTTGTGCCTTCGGCCCCTTCGAGTCGTTCGCCACGCGCTCCAGACCCGTGATCTCGAGCCCGGGGTTCGTCAGGTAGTGCAGTCCGATGACCATGTCCTGCGTCGGCGTACAAACGGGACGACCGTTCGACGGCAGCAAGATGTTGTTGGACGCCAGCATGAGCACGCGCGCCTCGAGCTGGGCTTCAAACGACAGCGGCAGGTGTACCGCCATCTGGTCTCCGTCGAAGTCCGCGTTGAACGCCGCGCACACCAGCGGGTGGATACGGATCGCCTTGCCCTCGACGAGCACCGGCTCGAACGCCTGGATACCCAACCGGTGCAACGTCGGCGCACGGTTCAGCAGAACTGGGTGGTCCTTGATGATGTCCTCGAGGACCTCGTACACTTGCGGGTCCGCGCGCTCCACGATCTTCTTGGCGCGCTTCACCGTCTCGGCCTCGCCGCGCTTCTCGAGCTCGTGGATGATGAACGGCTTGAACAGCTCGACCGCCATCGCCTTCGGCAAGCCACACTGGTGCAGCTTGAGCTCCGGCCCGACTACGATGACCGAACGGCCGGAGTAGTCCACACGCTTGCCGAGCAGGTTCTGCCTGAAACGGCCCTGCTTGCCCTTCAGCATGTCGCTGAGCGACTTGAGCGGACGCTTGCCGCGACCCCGGATCGCCTTCGATCGGCGACCGTTGTCAAAGAGTGCGTCGACAGCCTCCTGCAGCATGCGCTTCTCGTTGCGGAGGATGACCTCCGGAGCGCGCATGTCTATGAGCTTCTTGAGCCGGTTGTTCCTGTTGATGACTCGCCGGTACAGGTCGTTCAAGTCGGAGGTCGCGAAGCGACCACCGTCCAGCGGTACGAGCGGACGAAGATCGGGCGGGATGACCGGAACCACGTCCATGACCATCCACTCTGGACGGTTCCGCGTGTCGGCGGTATCGCCCGAGTTGCGCAGCGCGTCCACCACCTTGAGCCGCTTGAGCTTCTTCTTCTTCCGGTGCTGGGACGTTTCGTGCACGATCTCATAGCGAAGCCATTCGGCGAGCCGGTCGAGCCCACGGCCATCGGCATTCCGATCCTTGATCTTCTTGTCCGGTGTATCGAGCAGCTTGAGCAGCGTGCGCGCCGCCTCCGCACCGATCTCGGCCTTGAACTGTTCGTCGTTCTCGTCTCGCGCTTTCACGCGCAGATCGTAGTACTCGTCCTCGTCGAGCAGATCCTGGAACTCCACTTCCTGCTTTCCGGGATGCGTGACGACGTACGCCGCGTAGTAGATGACCTTCTCGAGGTCGCGCAGCGTCATGCCGAGCAGGTATCCGAGCTGACTCGGGAGTGTCTTGAAGAACCAGATGTGTGCCACCGGCACCGCGAGCTCGATGTGCCCCATGCGCTCGCGCCGCACCTTGGAGAGCGTCACTTCGACACCGCACCGGTCGCATACATGACCCCGGAAGCGGATGCGCTTGAACTTCCCGCAGTGGCACTCCCAGTCCTTTACGGGCCCGAAAATGCGCTCGCAGAACAGACCGTCGCGCTCCGGCTTGAACGAGCGGTAGTTGATCGTCTCGGGCTTCACGACCTCGCCGAACGACCAGCCCCGGATCTCCTCCGGAGAGGCGATCTTGACCCGAATGAACTCGAAGTCCGATCCGCTCTGATCGCGGGTCCTAGGAAAATCGATCATTACCCTTCCTCCCCGAGCGTTACGCTCAGGCCGAGAGCCTGAAGTTCTTTCACGAGCACGTTGAACGACTCCGGAATTCCCGGCTTCGGCATGTTCTCACCCTTCACGATGGCCTCGTAGACCTTCGAGCGACCCTGCACGTCGTCCGACTTGACGGTGAGGATCTCCTGCAGCGTGTGCGCCGCACCGTATGCCTCGAGCGCCCACACCTCCATCTCACCGAAGCGTTGCCCGCCGAACTGTGCCTTCCCGGCGAGCGGCTGCTGTGTAACCAGCGAATACGGTCCGATTGAGCGCGCGTGGATCTTGTCATCCACGAGGTGACTGAGCTTGAGCATGTACACCGAGCCAACGGTGACCGGGAAGTCGAAGCGGCGACCGCTCCGGCCATCTCGGAGCCGAATCTTTCCGTTGGGGAAGATCTCCGCGTACTCCATGAGCTCGACGACCGCGTCGTCGAGACCCGACTTGATGCTCGAGCGGCCCTTGAGCTTCTGAATCGCCGGGAAGAGCGTCGCCATCTTGTCGTCCCCTCGCGCCGAGATCTCCTCGGCAGCGGCGACCAAGAACCCTGCGAGGTCGTCGATGAACTTCTGCTGTTTCTTACGCAGATCGAGCGCCAGGTAAGCGTCGAGAGGTTGGCCGATACCATGGGTGTGTCCCACCGCGTGCGTGCCGTTCCCGTTGCCCTCATCGCTGCCGGCCATAACGACGGGAAGCAAGTTGGCCGTACTCACGAGCTGCTCGATCCCGTCCTCCGTGACCGGCGGTTGGGCCTCGAGGTGCAGGGCATCCGTGACCCACTTCAGTCCGGCAAGCTTGAGAAGGGCGCCGACTTCGTTCTCGTTGGCCCCCTGAAATACCGGACTCTTGGACTCGAAGCCGAGTATCATGCCGGCCCATCCGAGGTGAGTCTCCAGAATCTGCCCGAGGTTCATGCGTGACGGCACGCCCAACGGATTGAGAACGATCTCGACCGGGGTCCCATCCGGGAGGAACGGCATCTCCTCTTCGGGCACGATCCTGGCGACGATGCCCTTGTTCCCGTGACGTCCGGCCATCTTGTCGCCGACGGAGATCTTCCTTTTCTCTCCGACATAGACCTTCACCAGCTGAACCACGCCTGGCGGGAGCTCATCGGGCTGGAAGACCTTGTCGATCTGCTCCTCTGTCTTCTCCTTGACCCGCTGGATGCGGCTCTGGGCCTCATCCACGAGCCGCCGGATCCTCTCGCTGGCTTCCTTGTTCTGAAGCTTGAACGTCGCGAGATCGACCTTCTTGAAGTTGATCTCGTCGATGCTCTCCTTCGTGAACTTCTCGCCCTCTTTCAAGAGCGATTCGACCGTGCCCTTTTTGAGCATCAGGCTTACGGTCTGGCGATTGAGGATGCCGCGTAGCTCCTCGTCACGCGCTTCGGAGATCCGCTGGATCTCCTCACGTTCCAAGGTGCGCAAGTCACCGATCTTGGCGCCGTGCTCCTTTTCGAGCAGCGGATCGTCGATCCGGCGAGAGAACATTTTCACGTCGATGATCGTGCCCGTCATTCCCGGGGGCACGCGCAGCGACGAATCCTTCACGTCCTTCGCTTTTTCACCGAAGATCGCGGTGAGCAGCTTCTCCTCGGGAGAGAGCTCGGTCTCGCCCTTCGGGGTGATCTTGCCGCACAGGATGTCGCCAGCCTTGACCCTCGCCCCGATTCGCACAATGCCGCGCTCGTCGAGATCAACGAGGCTCTCCTCGGCGACGTTCGGGAGTTCGCGCGTGATCTCTTCCATGCCGCGCTTGGTGTCCCGGACGTGCAGTTCGAGCTCTTGGATATGGATCGAGGTGAAGACGTCGTCCTTCACCAGCTTTTCACTGATGACGATCGCATCCTCGAAATTCGAACCGTACCAGGGCATGAAGGCGACGAGCACGTTGCGGCCCAGAGCGAGCTCGCCCGCGTCGGTGCTCGGGCCGTCCGCGATGATGTCGCCAGGCTTAACGGTCTCGCCGATCGACACCAGCGGACGCTGGTTGATCGCCGTGTCTTGGTTGGTCCGCCAGAATTTCTTGAGGCGGTATCGGTCGAACCGCGTGAGCTTCGCGAGCGGCTGGTCCGCATGGCCCGGCTTTATCGAGCCGGTGTCGACCAGGATTTCGTCGGCGGTGACGTGCGTGACGGTGCCGCCCCGGCGTGCGGTGATCACCGCACCCGAGTCCAACGCTACTTTCGCCTCGAGACCCGTGCCCACGAGTGGCGCATCCGTGTAGAGGAGCGGCACCGCCTGGCGTTGCATGTTCGAGCCCATCAGCGCCCGGTTCGCGTCGTCGTGCTCCAGGAAGGGAATCAACGCCGCGGCGACCGAGACCAGCTGGTCTGGCGAGACATCCATATAGTCGATCTCCCCGGGCCGGAGCAGCGGAAAGTCACCCTTCGCACGGCAGAGGACGAACTCCTTCAAGAAGTTTCCCTTCTCGCCGAGCGGCGCGTTGGCCTGGGCGATGCGGGCGCCTTCCTCTTCGTTGGCGGAAAGCCACTCGATCTTGTTCGTGACTTTGCCCTTCTTGACCACCCTGTACGGCGTCTCGACGAAGCCGAGATCGTTGATCCGCGAGTAGGTCGTGAGCGATGTGATGAGCCCGATGTTCGGACCCTCCGGAGTCTCGATCGGGCACATGCGCCCATAGTGGGAATAGTGCACGTCACGGACTTCGAAGCCCGCGCGCTCACGCGTCAGACCACCCGGCCCGAGCGCAGACAACCGACGCTTGTGCGTCAGCTCGGCGAGAGGATTGGTCTGGTCCATGAACTGGCTGAGCTGCGACGAGCCGAAGAAGGCCTGGATCACGGCGGACACGGTCCGCGCGTTGACCAGGTCGTCGATATTCACCTTGTCCGGGTCGGTATTGATCGACATGCGCTCCTTCACGAGGCGCGCCATGCGGCTCAAGCCGACGGAGAACTGGTTGGCGATGAGCTCACCGACCGTACGCACGCGGCGATTGCCGAGATGATCGATGTCATCCGTGTAGCCGCGGCCCTCGTTGAGCTCGATGAGGTGCCGGATGATGGAGATGAAATCGTCTTTGGTGAGCACCGTCTGGGTGCGAGGGATGTCCACGCCCAGGCGTTGGTTGATCTTATACCGGCCAACCCGGCCGAGGTCGTAGCGCTTCGGGCTGAAGAAGACCCTTTCGAGCGCGGCACGAGCTGTGTCGACGTTCGGCGCGTCACCCGGTCGGAGCAGCGAGTAGATCGCGTACAGCGCGTCTTCCTCACTGTCGGTCGGGTCCTTCTTGATCGTGTTCTTGATCATGGGGCTGTCGCCGCGAGGCGTCTGCCGATCCGTCGTATAGATCTTGAGCTTCTTCGTGCCGAGACGCTCGAGGATCTCCCTGACCTCTTCAGCGATCTCCTCGCCGTTCTCAATGAGGATCTCGCCGGTCTCCGGATCGACGAACTCCTCGGCAACGACCTTGCCCTCGAGCTCCTCGAGCGTAGTCGCGTTCTTCCCGGTGAGCTTGACCTGGGTCACGTCGTAGAAGAGCTGGAAGATCTCCGCGTCGGTTCCGTAGCCGAGCGCCCTCAGGAGGGCGGTCGCCGGGAACTTCTTCTTCTTATCGATGTGGACGTAGCAGATGTCATTGATGTCGAGCGTGAACTCGACCCATGATCCACGGAACGGAATGATCCGAGCGCTATATAGCTTCGTCCCATTCGGGTGGATGCTCTCCTCGAACACCACGCCCGGGGACCGGTGCAATTGGCTCACGACGACGCGCTCGGCGCCGTTGACGATGAACGTGCCGAGCTCGGTCAGGAGCGGCAGGTCACCGAGGTAGACCTCTTTCTCGATGATATCGACCGGCCGACGGTCCGCCGGGGGCGGCTCCTTCTTTTTCCTCTTCCTCCTCTTCCTCCTCTCCTCTTCGTCTTCTTCCGGCTGTTCCCAGACGATGAGGCGGAGCGTGGCCTTGAGCGGCGCCGCGTAGGTCATGTCACGCTCCATGCACTCCTCGACGGAGTACTTCGGCTCGCCCAGCGCGGCACTGACGAACTCGAGCGTGAAGTAGTCGTTCACATCCGAGATCGGAAAGATCTCAGAAAAGACACGGTCGAGCCCGAAATCCCACTGCTCGTCGGGATTGCTGTCGGGATCGACGAGTTGCTCGAACGAGCGGAGCTGAACGTCCAGCAAGTTCGGCATCGGCATGACACGACCGAGCTTGGCAAAATCCAGGATCGGGCGGTTGTCTTTGCGCAGTTCCAACGTACGTCCCCCTTATAACGGCTCACCCTGACGACGGGTGAGCGGCGTTCCGTGTGACTAGCCCATGTTGTCGCGCGATAGCTTCCGACCCGCGCGGCGGCGCGGGCCGCAGGCCAGCTTCGCGTTCGCTGCCCTGAAGGCAGGCTGCAACGCCAGAGCCCTACTTGAGCGCGACTGCGGCGCCGACGTCCTCGAGCCTGGATTTCATTTCCTCGGCCTCCTGCTTGCTCGCACCTTCTTTGATCGTGCCCGGGGCACCATCTACGAGATCCTTCGCCTCCTTGAGACCGAGGCCGGTGAGCTCGCGCACGACTTTGATGACCTGGATCTTCTTGTCGCCAAAGCTCTCGAGAACGACGTCGAACTCGTCTTTCTCCTCGGCGGCAGCTTCAGCGCCTGGACCGGCCATGCCCGGCAGCATCGCAACCGGAGCAGCCATCGCAGTGACGTTGAACTTGTCCTTGAAGGCGTCAACGAACTCCGACAGCTCGAGAACGGTCATGTTGCCGATGGTTTCGAGCAGCTCTTCCTGATTCGTCGCCATGGTTCCTGCTTCCTCCTGATTCACCCGGCTGTCTGCCGGCGATTGGGTTGACCCTGTTTGTTCAGCCTGCCTTCTCGCGCTCTTCTCTGAGGGCATCGATCAGTCCGGCCATCTCCTGAAGCTTGGCCTCGAGCGCGCTCGCGAGAGCAGCCATCGGGGCCTCCAACACGCCGGCAAGCATCGAGTAGAGCACGGCCCGTGACGGCAGCTTCGCGATCGCGTCCACCTGCTCGGCCGGCAGGATCTTGTTGTCCATGATCCCGAGCTTGAACACCGGCTTCTGATCGTGGTCCCTCGCGAAATCGCTGAGCGCCTTGGCAGGCGCCACCACGTCCTCGTATCCGAACACCATGCCCGTCGGCCCCTCGAGACTCCCTGAGATGTCCGGAAGCTCCGTCTCCGCAAAGGCTCGCTTGGCGAGACGGTTCTTGACGACGAGGTACTCGGCACCCGACGCCTTGATGGACCGACGCAGCGCCGTCATCGCTTTCACGTCGAGCCCCGTGAAGTCCGTCAGGTAGACCACCGGCGCCTTGTTGATGCGGTCGCGGAGATCCGAGACGAAGCTCTCTTTCGTCGTGCGGTCCATCAGGCCCCCTTGCGGTACAGGTTGGGGTCGATGGCGACGCCCGGTCCCATGGTGCTGGAGACCGTCACGCTCCTGAGGTACGTGCCCTTGGCTGCGGAGGGCTTCGAACGCACGATCTGGTCCATGAAGGCGCCCAGGTTGTCCTTCAACTGATCTTCCGAGAACGACACCTTCCCGATCGGCGCATGCACGTTCCCGGTCTTGTCGACTCTGAACTCGATCTTGCCCGCCTTGATCTCGCTGACCGCCCGACCGACGTCGAATGTCACGGTCCCGGCTTTCGGAGTCGGCATCAGCCCGCGAGGACCGAGCACCCGGCCCAGGGGGCCGACTTTGCCCATGAGGTCCGGGGTCGCAACGCAGACGTCGAAATCCAGCCACCCGCTTTGGATCTTCTCGAGGTACTCGACACCCACATAGTCCGCGCCGGCCTCCATTGCCTCTGTCTCCTTCTCACCCTGGGCGATGACAAGAACGCGCACGGCCTTGCCCGTCCCGTGAGGGAGAACGACGGTGCCGCGCACTAGTTGGTCTGCCTGTCGGGGATCGACCCCGAGTCGAGTCGCGACTTCGACGGTTTCATCGAAGTTCGCGAACGCGAGCTCCTTGACGAGCCTGACCGCCTCGTCAGGAGCGAACTTGACGCCCACCGGGACGCCGGAGCGTGCGGAAGCGTAACGTTTGCCTGTTGTAGCCATCTCTTACGAGCCGTTCGTGAACCCTCCCACCGCCTGACGGCTCTCAGCCGGTGGTCTGGGCGGGGTCCGTGGCTGCTACCCCTCTACTTCCACACCCATCGATCTGGCCGTGCCGGCGATCATCTGCACGGCGGCGTCCATGTCGTTGGCATTGAGGTCTTCCATCTTGGTCGATGCAATCTCTTCGAGCTGCCCCCGGGAGATCTTTCCGACCTTCTCGCGATTGGGCTCACCAGAGCCCTTCGGCAGCCCGATCGCGCGCAAGATCAACACCGACGCCGGCGGCGTCTTGGTGATGAACGAGAAGGACCGGTCCGCGTAAACAGTGATCTCCACAGGGATCGTGATGCCCTGCTTGTCCTGGGTTTTCGCGTTGAACTGCTTGCAGAACTCCATGATGTTGACACCGTGTTGGCCCAAAGCGGGACCGACCGGCGGCGCCGGGTTGGCTTGGCCACCCGGCACATGGAGCTTGATGAAGCCAATGACTTTTCTCGCCATCGTCTAGTAACCCTTCAGGTCCGTGTAATCGAGCTCGACGGAGGTCGGTCGACCGAACAGCGATATCTCGACCTTGACCTTCCCCTTGTCGGCATACACCTCCTGAACCGTTCCACTGAAGTCCGTGAACGGCCCCTGCGTGACTTCGACGACCTGGTCCACGTGGAAGAGAATCTCCTCGCGGTCTTGAGTCTCGGTCTCGACCTCGACGCCGAGAATCTTGTTGATCTCTTCTTCGCGCAGCGGCTGAGGTACACGCCCCTGCCCAACGAACTTGATCACGCCCTGGATGTTGTTGATCACGTACTGGGTCCGTTCGTTCAGAACCATCTCTACCAGCACATAGCCGGGGTAAAGTCGCTTCGTAACGGTCACACGCTTCCCGCTGCGGATCTCGGTCACTTCCTGCGTCGGGACCAGAACCTCGCGGATCTCCTGCGCGTCCCCCTCGCCCGGCTCATCCTCGATCCGGCGCTCAATGAGCCGCTGGACCTTGTTCTCGTGCCCGGAATAGGTCTGGATCGCGTACCAGCGCGTTTCCGCCGCAGTCTCAGCCATCAGGCTCCGAAGATCCCCATGATCAACCCCACAACCCAACCAGAGAACTTGTCCATCATCCAGATGATGATCGAGACCACGATCGTGAAAGCCACGACCACGATGGTCGCGCTCCGGAGCTGATCCGCGTCAGGCCACGTCACCTTCTGGAGCTCGATCCAGCACTCCTCCACGAAGGTCTTCGTTTCCTGGATTTTCTCGACAACAACCATCGCTACTTCGTTTCCTTGTGCTGCGTGTGCGTCCGGCACCGAGGGCAGTACTTCCGGTACTCCACGCGCTCGGGGTGGAGACGCTTGTTCTTCGTCTTGTTGTAGTTCCTCTCCTTACACTCCTGACAGGCAAGGATCACTTTGTCGCGCATCCCTTTCTTTTCCTCTCGTGGAGGGGGGACCGTAGACCCGTCCCCCGCTCTTCCTCAGCCGTTCGGCCGCTTGTCACTCCCGTTCTCCTACTTCCTCCGCTTGCCTCTCTCTGCTGCTACGCGCAGCAGAGCGTCGTCAGAGCGGGGGACGGGTCTGCGGTCCCCTCGACCGTTTTCTTCTGAGATGCTCTCTCTTTCGCACGGTGGTTGGGCCACCGTCTTGGTCTTCATACAAACTCGTGTTCCCCGTGCCCCAACTCATCCGCATTGCGGCGGATCCGGAGCGCCTTCCTACCGACGTGCTTCCGTGCCCCCAGGTTGTTGCTACCTCGCCCCGGAGCCCTCCTATGTCCCGGGTTCGTCGTAGAACGGGTCTCTCGCAGCGATGTTGCGCTAGCCCTTTCGCGGAGAGAGACCCGTTCTCCGTCGAACCCTGAACCCTACCCTACTCGATAATCTCCGTGACCACACCAGCACCAACCGTACGACCACCTTCACGAATCGCGAACCGTAGCTCCGGATCCATCGCGATCGGCATGATCAACTCCACTTCCATCTGAACGTTGTCGCCCGGCATCACCATCTCCACACCTTCCGGTAGCTGCGCCGCGCCCGTCACGTCCGTCGTGCGGAAGTAGAACTGCGGACGGTAGCCGTTGAAGAACGGCGTGTGCCGGCCTCCCTCTTCCTTCGTCAGAACGTACACCTCCGCCTTGAACTTCGTGTGCGGCGTGATCGAGCCCGGAGCCGCCAGTACCTGGCCTCGCTGGATCTCGTCCTTGCCCACACCACGCAGTAGCAGTCCCGCGTTGTCGCCCGCTCGGCCTTCGTCCAGAATCTTCCGGAACATCTCCACGCCGGTCACCACCGTCTTCCGGCTCTTGTCCGTCATTCCCACCACCTCCACTTCCTCGCCCTTCTTCACGATCCCGCGCTCGATACGACCCGTCGCCACCGTCCCCCGGCCCGTGATGCTGAACACGTCCTCCACCGGCATCAGGAACGGCTTGTCGATGTCCCGCTTCGGGACCGGGATGTAGGAGTCGATCGCATCCATCAACTCCTGGATGCACTTCGTCGCTTCTCCCTCCTCGCCCTCAGCCTCCAGAGCCCCCAGCGCCGAGCCCATCACCACCGGGATGTCGTCGCCCGGGAAGTCGTACTCACTCAGTAGCTCCCGAATCTCCAGCTCCACCAGCTCCAGCAGCTCCTCATCGTCCACCATGTCCACCTTGTTCATGAACACGACGATGTACGGCACGTTCACCTGACGAGCCAGAAGGATGTGTTCCCGTGTCTGCGGCATCGGTCCGTCCGCTGCGCTCACCACCACGATCGCACCATCCATCTGCGCTGCACCCGTGATCATGTTCTTCACGTAGTCCGCGTGGCCCGGGCAATCCACGTGCGCGTAGTGACGGTTCGCCGTCTCGTACTCCACGTGTGCCGTCGCAATCGTGATCCCGCGCGCCCGCTCTTCAGGTGCCTTGTCGATCTGATCGAACGAGATCGCGTCTCCACCGAACTTCTTCGCCTGCGTCATCGTGATCGCAGACGTCAGAGTCGTCTTCCCGTGATCCACGTGACCGATCGTGCCCACGTTTACGTGTGGCTTCGTTCGCTCGAATATCGGCTTGCCCATCGCTGTCTCTCTAAGTCGGGTCGTGTTTTTCCGCTACCGAATACGGCAGCAAGCTCTGGGCGGGATTTGAACCCGCGACCTCGTCCTTACCAAGGACGCGCTCTACCCCTGAGCTACCAGAGCGCGCATCGATTCTTTTAGTCAGCTGCTTCGCTACAAGCGGGAGACGGGACTCGAACCCGCGACCCTCAGCTTGGAAGGCTGATGCTCTAGCCAACTGAGCTACTCCCGCAGCGCCTCCCCTATCCTCTTCTGTCAGCGAGACACGAAGTGGTGGGGGGAGGATTCGAACCTCCGAAGGCTATGCCAGCAGATTTACAGTCTGCCCCGTTTGACCGCTTCGGTACCCCACCGGCTCTCGCACCCGAACCGTCCCATCGGGGCGCCCGGCCGACCTCTCCGCACCACCTCCTAAATGCGGAAAAGAGCCGCCCCCAGGCGACTGAGGCGGCCTTTTGCGAACGAGCATAAAAAGGTAACTCGGGTCGCTGGAGGCGTAAAGGGCCGAAAAGCGCCTGATCGCATGGGTCTCTCGGCCCCGAGAGGGCTGTGAATCGAGGCAAGCTGGCGAAGGGACTCGAACCCCCAACCTGCTGATTACAAATCAGCTGCTCTACCAGTTGAGCTACGCCAGCGCGGGCAAGAAAGCTACGGGTCAGCGACGCATCGTCCAGAGCACGGCACCTATTGCGCCGGCCGCTAGCACGAACGCGGCCCAAAGCCTTCCCGGACCCGCGTCGTAGGTCGGGTCGGCGGTTGCATCCTCCGGCGTCTTCTCGATGCCTTCAGGCGAAACATCGTAGGTCCACGCTAGCACGATAGCGACCGGAAACCCCAGCACCGCGGCACCCAACACGAAGCGGACGGCCCAGTCGGGCGCGCTCAGGCCGGGCAGCCACAAGTCTGCTGCCTGCACAATGGTGAAAGCCGCGGCCAGGTATGCCACCGCGACTCGAAGTACGCGACGGCGCTCGAGCTCATCCCACGCGCCGACGGGGCCTTCCGGGTCTCGACTCACATCTATCCCACCACCTTCCACCGAGTCCCATCCGGACCGTCCTCCAGGACGATGCCCTTGCCCGCCAGCTCGTCCCGGATCGCGTCCGAGGTGGCGAAGTCCTTGTTCGCCCTCGCCTCGGTACGCTCCTGGATCCTCCCCTCGACGTAGGCGGCCAGCTCGTCGTCAATTGCCCGGGAGGCGTGCGCGACTTCGAGTAGCGCGAGCACCGCGTCCATGGAGTGGAGCGCGTCGAGCGCGGCATCACGATCCGACGCCGAAACCGCCCCGTGGCCGTCCAATGCGGCGTTCACCGAGCTGACGAACACGAAGACGACCGCGAGCGCGTCAGCCGAGTTGAAGTCGTTGTCCATGGCGGCACGGAATGACTCCAGCGCCTGGTTCGCAGCTTCGGGAAGCCCCGACGGATCCGCGGTGGCGTCCACAGCGATCCCCTTCAAGCGGCTCTCGAAGTCGAGCAGGCGCTGCAGTGCGGCGCCCGAGGCCTCCAGACCCTGCCGCGTGAAGTTCAGGTCTCCGCGGTAGTGTGACGAGATGAGTAGATGCCGGATCGCCGCGGGGTCGTGACCTTCGTCGAGCAGCTCACGCAGCGTGATGAAGTTGCCGAGGGACTTCGACATCTTCTTGCCGTCGACGAACAAGTGCTTCACATGCATCCAGTTTCGAACGAAAGGACGCCCGGTCGCAGCCTCAGACTGTGCGATCTCGTTTTCATGATGGGGGAAGACGAGGTCCTCACCCCCCAGGTGCATGTCGAGGGTGTCGCCTAGCTCGGTCGTGCTCATCACCGAGCATTCGAGATGCCAACCCGGCCGACCCCGGCCCCATGGAGAATCCCACGCGGCCCCGACCTGTTCGTCCTCGGCCGTCGCGGCCTTCCAGAGCGCGAAGTCGCGGGCATCTTCCTTGTCGTACTCGTCGTGCGCGACGCGTGCGCCCACCTTGAGCGTCGAAGTGTCGATGCCCTTCAGCTTCCCATAATCCGCAAAGCTCGCAATCGAGAAGTACACCGCTCCGTCGTCCGCGGGATATGCGTGCCCACCGTCGACCAACCGCTGCACGAAGTCGACCATCCTCCCAATGTAGTCCGTCGCCCTGGGATAGCACTCGGCCGGGCGGATGCCGAGCGTCCTCGAATCTGCGAGAAAGCCCTCGCCGAAGGGCGCGGTCTTCTCGGTGACCGTCATCCCCGACTCGACGGCCGACTCGATGACTTTGTCGTCCACGTCCGTGAGGTTCATGACGAAGTGGACGTCGTAGCCGCTCCACTCCAGATAGCGGTGCACCAGGTCGAAGAAGAGGAATGTTCGGAAATTGCCGATGTGCGCGTCGTCGTAGAGCGTTGGGCCGCAGCCGTACACACGTACGGTACCGGCCTCGAGCGGCTCGAAGTCCTGGAGCGATCGCGTGGCGGTGTTGTGGACCCTAAGAGTCATCCGACCCCAGCTCGGCAAGCAGGGCCGCCAGGGCCGCAACCGGATCGTCGGCCTGCGTGACCGGCCGCCCGACCACCAGGTAGTCGGAACCCGCCGAGACCGCGTCGGCGGGCGTGGCTACCCGCCTCTGATCCCCTCGATCGGCCCCCGTGGGCCGGATTCCGGGCGTGACCACCAGGAAGTCCTGCTCGACGCGGTTCCGTATCCATGAAACCTCCAGGGCCGACGCGACGACTCCGTCGAGCTCGCACGCGACAGCCAGATCGGTAAGCCGCCCGACCTCCTCCCGAATCGATCGGATCTCCCTTCCCCAAACGACTTCCAGATCGGTCGACGTGAGAGAGGTCAGCAGCGTTACGCCGAGGATCCGCATGTCGGGACCGGACGCCTCTGCCGCCGCTTCGAGCATCGCGGGGCCCCCTGCGGTGTGCACCGTCAAGAGGTCCACGCCCAACTCCGAAGCGGAGCGCACGGCGCCTGCGACCGTATTGGGGATATCGTGCAGCTTGAGGTCGAGGAAGACCCGCTTGCCCAGGGCGGCCAGCGACTCGACGACGCTGGGGCCACCACGAGTGTACAGCTCGAGTCCGACCTTGTAGAACGTCGCCGGTTGACCCAGCTGCTCGACCATCGCGAGCGCCTCCTCCGCCGACGGGTAGTCCAGCGCCACGATTACGTCTGCCACGCACTCTCTCGGTTGGGGGATTCCGTCATCAGGTCGGTCCACGCGCCGACTCGGTGCCGGCGTCCCCAGCTCGCGAGGCCGGCCACGACCATCTCTGCCGCGCGGGGCGCAGCAAACGTGGCGGTCCCGATCTGAACGAGCGAGGCCCCCGCACGGGCATAGGCGACCGCGTCCTCCGCAGCCAGCACTCCGCCGACGCCTAGGAGAGGCAGGTCCGTCGCCTTCCGAGCCTCTTGCACCGCCCTCAAGCCGACCGGTCTGAGCGCGGGACCGCTCACTCCCCCCGTCCCCGCTCCCAACTCGGGCTCGCCCGTATCACTACGTAGCAGGAGACCTGGGAGAGTGTTCACGAGCGTAAGACCATCGGCACCCGAGTCGGTGGCGACGCGCGCGGTCCCGGCCAAATCCGGGTCGTTGGGGGCCAACTTGGCGAGAAGCGGCCGCTGGGTTCGCACCCGACACCCCGCGAGGATCTCGGCGACGGCGGTGACGTCGAGCGCAAAGGGCGGGCCACCTCGTTTGGCGTCGTTGGGGCACGACAGGTTCACCTCGAAGCCGAGAAAGCCGTCTTCGCCGTCGAGGCCCTCGATCAGCTCGAAGTACTCCTCGACCGTATGACCAGCGAGGCTCACGAGCACCTGAGCGTTGCGCACGTTGCTTCGTAGCCAGGGCAGCTTTTCACGCTTGGTAAGCGCGAGGCCCGGATTCGTGAGGCCGATGGAGTTGAGCATCCCCCCGCCGAACTCGGCCACCCGGGGCGCCGCGTTCCCGACGCGCGGCTCCACCGTCACTGACTTGGTCACCAAGCCGCCCAGCGATTCGAGATCGACGACCTCACTCAACTCTTGACCGAAACCGCACGTGCCTGCCGCCAGAAGCACCGGATTTTGGAACCGGACGCCGAACAGCTCGGTCTCCAACCTCATCGGTTCTTCATCTCCCTCAGACGCAGCGCCAAATCCTCCTCGAGCGCTTCGAAGCCCGGCGCGGGCGCGCCCCGTGCGGCCAGAACGTACGGGCTCCGAGCATGCGTCTCCAGACGCCCGAGAAGCCAGGCACGATCGGTGTCGTCGAACGCAACCGTGAGCGCCGCAAGCAGTGCCTTCGGCACCCAAGGATCGTCCGGATCGGCGTCGGCATAAGCGAGAAACAATCCCCGGGCCAAGGGACGCGCCTCCAGGTCGTCCCGCGCGATCTCAGCCGCCGCGAACCACCCGAGCGGATCCGTGAGTCCGACGCCCGTTAAGTCGTCGAGCGCGCCCAAAGCGTCGAGGAGCGGCGCGACACCCTGATGTTCTTCGGCAGGCAACAGAATCTTCTCTACCTCATCGAGCTCGGCGAGATCATATGCCAGCTCCAGGCGCCAGCGCGCGATCTGGACCCGGGCCTCCGCGGCTACCACCCCCACGCCGCGCGCGACGGCCCATGCGGCTGCGTTGGCCGTGGCGGTGTCACCCGCTCGGTGGAGCAGGCGAGCCCTGCCGAGCGCTATCCGACCACGCCCGACCCTTCCCCAGCGCGCGGTGTCCGCGCCCGACAGGAGCCTCGCAACCACCTCCGGACTCCATTCCTCCGCGGCTCGGTTGGCGAGCGCCACTACCGTATCCAGCCGCTCCCCGGCTTCCGAATACGAGAGCAAGAGCGTGAAGGCCTCTCCCGCGCGCGGGAGCTCATCGTAATGGATCGCCCAACGCAGTCGCATCAAAGCTGCCTCGACGCGAATGCGCGCATCGAGCTCGGGCGCTCGATCCAAGTCGGACCACCCGTCGTCCGCCTGGCCCTGGGAGAGCAGGATTTGACCGCGAAGCAGGTGCGCTTCCGCCAGAGCCGGTCCCACGCTCAATCCGCCCAACGCACGATTGACGAGGGGGAGCGCGGCTTCCAGATCCCCGGATTCCACGTGTGCGAGTGCGAGGTAGACGAGCACCGCGAGCCGCAGCTCGGCATCCTCCGATCGCTCCGCCGCCTCCTCTAGCGCCGCACGCGCGGCTCTGATCTCCCCGAGGCGAAGACGCGCTCGGCCGAGCAGGAAAAGCGCATCATCCCCCCATTCCCCTTCTGGGTCTCTGCGGTACCCACGGGCGGCCTTCCGGACCACATCTTGATACCGTTGGCTCGCGAGCGAGTCGCGACCGGCTCGGCGATGGGCTTCCGCTTCGTCGTAGGACCGCTCCGCGTTGTAGATGGCGTTGTAGTACGCACAGCCACTTGCGAAGAGCATGACGCCGAGCAGGCCGGCGCCGCGCCGGCTCACACGCCGTCTCCCGGTCCTCCGGTCCCGCTGCCTGGAGGGTACCGCTCGAAGAACCTGACGACCGCGCGGGCGATCGATCTCGCGGCTTCGTTCTGGAAAGTGGGTTGGCCGAGCAGCGGCCCCTCGTCCTCGTTCGACAGGTAGCCGACCTCGACGAGCACAGAGGGCATCAGTGCGTTGGTGAGCACCGCGAGCACGCCCTGCTTCACGCCACGGTTCGGGCCCGGGTGGAACTTGGCCATCTCCGTCTGGACCATCTCGGCGAGCATCGACGACCAGTGCTGATGATCGAGAGCCTTCAGCTCACGCAGGATGAATCCAAGGTCGGGCTCCGCATCCGGGTCAACAGCCTGTCCCCCGGCGCTCAGAGGCGCATTCTCGATCGCCGAGACCCTACGCTCGTGATCGTTTCTCGCTTCGGCCAAGAAATACGTCTCGAATCCGCGCGCTGAGGGGCGGGTGGGTAACGAGTTCGCGTGGATCGAAATGAAGACCCCAGGGCGGTCCCCTTTCCATGCGGTCGCGAGATCACCGCGGTCCCAGATCGGCACGAACGTGTCGTCGTCCCTCGTGAGATACACTTCGAAGTCGGGCTCACGCTCGAGCAGGTGGGCGATCGCCCGCGCGATACCCAGAGCGACGCTCTTTTCCGGGACTCCTCTCAGGCCGAGAGCTCCTGGATCACCCCCGCCGTGCCCGGCATCGACCACCACGACCCGCGGACCCTCGTAGCGTCCCGCACCCGGCGCCTCGGCGCCCGGACGCAACTGCACCACGGTTGTGCCAAGCCAATCCTCGGGCTGTGCGGCCTGCAGCGTCAGAGTGGGCCCGTCGAAGGAGTACAGCTCAGGCAAGCGCTTGGGTAGGAAATCCGCGAGCAACTGGACCGGAACCAGGGTCTCTCCGGCGTCGTGATACGGAATGTCCGCGAGCTGAAGCACATCGTCGTCCCAGGTGAAGAAGGGGGACCCGATCGTGAGTGAGATCGCGACCCCGTGGGGTCCCAGCATCGCGATCGCCCCTTCGACCTCCGCCACGGCCCAACCGAGTTCCTCGAAGAGCGTGAGGCGGACCGCGGCGAAGCCCATTTCGAGATCGAGTGTACGCACGTCCACCGCACCTTCGGCACGCTCGATCCTCAGCTCAGGGACCCCCTGACCCGCGAGCGGACCCGCCGCAACCGTGGCAAGAAGCGTCACGACGGCAAGCCCAATCCGTCCCGCCACGTCTCGCTTCATCGCACGCTCATCTGTCATCGAGACTATATCTGTCATCTCTGTCATCGAGACTGCATCGCGCGCCTCGCCTCCAAGTCTTGCTGGCTCCGCTTCAGGTCCTCGCGCTTGTCGTACAGCTTCTTTCCGCGGGCGAGCGCCAGGCCGACCTTGGCGTAGCCTCGTGCAAAGTAGATCTCCAGCGGAACGATCGTCAGCCCCTTCTCCTTGATCTTGCCGACGAGACGCCGGATCTCATGACGGTGTAAGAGGAGTCGCCGGGCGCGCACGGGGTCTACGTTGAATCGGTTCGCCTGTTCGTATGGGCTGATGTGCAAGCTGTGCAGCCATAACTCCCCGCGTTGCACACGCGCGTGGGCATCCTGGAACGAGACGTTTCCGGCTCGCAGGGACTTCACTTCGGGACCCTTCAGCTCGATACCCGCCTCGAACGTCTCGAGGATCTGGAACTCGTGCCGAGCCTTTCGATTCCGTGCGACAACCTTTCTCCCCGACTCGGAGGCATAGCGGGCCATCGTCAGAACACCAGGACCGGTGTACCGACGTCGACCATGCCCATCAGCGTGCGCGCGGCCTCGTTCGTGAGCCGGATGCAGCCGTGCGACACGCGCCGCGCTTCCGGGTCTGGGTCGAGCAGCAACTCAGGCTGATTCGTGCCGTGGATCGCGATGCCGTCGCCGAGGTAGATCGCGGTATTCCCCATCACGCCCGGCATGAGACGAGAAGGATCGTTGTCGGGCGGAATCGGAACGCCCGCCTCGACGAAATGCCAGTCGGGCGCCTCCCAGATAGGATCCTTTTCCATGCGCTGGATCCGGAACAGCCCGCGCGGTGTCGAGAACTTCCACCGATGTTCCCCGGTGTCGAGTCGGAACCCGGTACCTGTGCCGGCCGGTGCCGACCAAAGCGAGCGAGCTCCTTCGAAGACGAACACGCGATTCTCCGCCAGATGCACCACGACGTAGGGACCGTCGTGCCGCACCAGGGGACGATCGGCCACGACCTCGCGTTCCACGGCATCCCACGAGAACGAGAAGTCGCCGATGTCGGAGTCGAAGAGCTGAGCGGACGCCGGCTGGGTCATCGCTGCAACGCCCGCGATGCACACGATCAGCCTTCTCACGGCCCGGCCTCGAAGCTCATCACTCCGGCTCGACTCGCCTTTCGCATGGTGTATACCTGGGCCACTTCGCCGCCCAAAATAAACACTATCGACCCGTAATAGATCCAGAAAAACAGCACCGCGACGGTTGCGAGATTCCCGAGCGTGGAGCCGTAGTCCGCGATCTCTGTCACGTACCAGGAAAAGGCCCACTTGAGAGCCTCGTGCGCCAGCGCGGAGAACGTCGCGGCAACCCACGCGGTCCGCCAGGGAATCCGGCGTGCCGGCAAGTACCGGTACGCGATGAGGAAGAGGGTCCAGATGGAGCCGAGAGCCAGCGCGTGCCCGAGCAACCGCTCCAGAAGCGAGAACGTGTTGCCATCGACGCCAACGAGCCCGACGCCGTAGTCCATCGTGACCTCGAACGCCACGGTCACCCCCAGGTTCAGCGTCAGCAGCGAGACGCCGATCAGGACCGCCAGGATATCGAAGAGCTTGCCCATCAGGACTCCGCGCTGCTGTCCGATGTCGAATATCTCCCGGAGAGCGACGCGTAGGGTTGCGACGAGCCTGGTGCTGATCCAGACGAGGAAGAGTGCACCGAACACCGTGAAGCCCGTGCGTCTCTCGACGAGGGAGGACACGGGTGCGCGAAAGGCCTCGACGAGCGCGACCCCGTCGCCGGCTTGGGGAAGGTTGTCTGCCACGAGCGCGAGCACCGCGTCCGTCGGGTCACCGAAGCGAGCGCTGAGCATGTACCCGGTAAGCCCAATGCCGAGGATCAAGAGCGGCACGAGCGCGACGAGCACGTTGAATGCGATGGCGCCGGCCATGAAGAAGACTTCATCCTCGAAGGACTTCTGCCAGAGGCGGAGGAGGAACTCTCGCACGCGGTAGCCGAACCGATGATGTCGCGGGACCGGGCGCGCCGCGGTCATGAGACCGTGCACGCCCCAAGACGAAGCGCCGCGGAGGGGGTCCTCACCCTCCGCGGCGTCGGAACGACGACTCGACGCCGCCAAGCAGCCCGCGGTGGCGCGGGTCTCTCGGAGCGATGTTGCGCTTGCGCCCTTTCGCGGAGAGAGAGACGCGCCACCACGGGCTGCTGGCACGAAGGGAGGGAGTCAGTCCCCTGCCTCCGCCGCGTCTTCGTCACCCTCGGCACCGGCTGCGACGGTTTCCCGAGCGGCGTCGACGCCCGCGCGATACGCCGCCTTGGACGTCTCGAGTTTCTTCTCGAGCTCGCCCCGCGCCTCGCGGGCCGCCTCACGGCCGGCGTCCACCGCGTTCTTGACCGACTCAACCCGCTCTTGCACGCCTTCTCGAGCGACATCCAACCGCTCCTCGAGCTGTTTCTGGGCCTCGCGCATCCGCTCCTCGGCGGTACCGCGAAGACGCCGCGCGTGCTCCTTCAACGCTTCCTGCGTCTCCGCCCCCGACTTGGGAGCGAAAAGCAACGCCAACCCCGCACCCACGAGCGCTCCTATGACGAAGGAGCCGACCTGGCTGCCGCCATCTCTTTCGATGACGATGTAGGGAACCTCGTCGTGATCACGCATGCCTGCCTCCCACCACGCTCAGCCGGGCTCGAAGTGAACCCAACTCTGGATTCGAATCTAACGACGCCGGCACCAGCTATCTACTAGTCCGACCACGAGTTGCAAGCGCTCACAGCACCCAACGCGGGTCGGCCTCGGCGATCTCGGGAGCCGGCACGCCCGTTCGCCCCATGAGCCCATAGGTGAGCTGTTTTCCGAGCTCGACGCCAGGCTGGTTCATCGGATCCACGCCGTAGAGTGAACCCGCGAGCACGGTGGCGATCTGCAACAGCATGATGAGTTGGCCGAGCGCGTGGGCGTTGACGGCCGGCAAGTGGATCGTCGCATTCGGACGCCCCGCACGCCGCAGGGCCTCGGCCGTCGCGGTGTGCTCCGCGGCCAGCAACTCACCGAGGGAGTGCCCGCCGAGGTACGACAGCGCATCGATTTCGGAATGCCGCTGGGGGATGAGCACGAAAGCTCCGGGATCGTCGACCGCGACAAACAGCACGACCTTGTCGGCGGGGCCCTCCATCAGCAACTGGAGTAACGAATGCTGATCTGTCGCACCGAGCGCGGCGAGCGGTGTTGGGCCGGTGGGCTTATCTTCTCCGGAAAGCGTCGTCCTCTTCCCCAGGCTCTCGGCCCAGAGCTGTTGGAACCAGAGCGCGGTGGAGCGCAGCCGGTCCGCGTACGGCATCATCACATGGATCGGACGACCTTGTCCCGTGTCCGCGTGGTGCAGCAAACACGCGAGTATGCCGGCCGGGTTCGAGCTCAGGGCGTTCGTGCGGCACCGGGA
Organism: Gemmatimonadota bacterium; assembly: GCA_022560615.1. Taxonomy (NCBI): domain Bacteria; kingdom Pseudomonadati; phylum Gemmatimonadota; species Gemmatimonadota bacterium. Next base: position 118,416 of record JADFSR010000003.1, on the reverse strand, counting down.
CTCCATCTCGGCCGCTCCCGAGAGCAACGCCCCGATGTCGGCGCCGCACACCGCGGCAGGCAGAAGTCCGACCGGCGAGAGGACCGAAAAGCGCCCGCCCACGTTGTCCGGCACGGGCAGCATCGCGACCCCCTCGGCGTCGCCGATCCGCCGCAGTGCGCCGCTGGTGGAATCCGTCGTGAAGAGGAAATGGCTCCGCGCATTGTCCGGTCCCACGAGCCCGTCGAGCAGCTCACGCACGACCAGGTACTGAGCCATGGTCTCTGCAGTGGCGCCCGACTTGCTGACGACGTTGAAGAGCGCTCGAGCGGGGTCGATTTGCTTCATCAGGCGCCGGAAGGTGTGCGGGTCCGGATTGCTCAGAACGTGAAGCCGGGGGAAGTGGTCACGCTCCTCAGCCGAACGCTGATTCCAGAACGGTCCCAGCAATGCGTCGCGCAATGCGATGGCGCCGAGGCCCGAACCACCGATCCCGAGCACCACGATGTCATCGAACGACTGGCCGAGCCCGTCCGCCAGTTCGGTGACCCGCGCGACACTATCGGTCGCGTACGGAAGATCCAGGAAGCCCAGGTCGCCTTCTTCGCGCCAAGCGGAAAGTGCGGAGAGCGCCGTCTCGAACGCCAACGTCAGGCGACCCGACAGCGTGCTCGGATCGACACCGCCGGGCAGGCGCGGTGCCATGAAGTTGCCATAGTCGAGCCGGATCGCGTCCACTAGTCGATCTCCACTGTCAAACCGTCGTACGCCGGCAACACGCCGTCGGGTAGACGCGCCTCAAGCTCCGCGTGCGTCACCCTGTGCGTGAGGTGTGTCAGGTACGTCCTCGCCGCGCCGACCTCCCGCGCGGCCTCGATCGCTTCTTCGACATTGAAGTGCGACGGATGAGGACGCCCGAACCAGAGAGCGTTCAGCACCAGCACATCGACTCCCTCGAGAGCCGCAAGCGTTTCGGGCGGGAGGCTCTTGCCGTCCGTGATGTATCCGAGGCTACCGACGCGGAAGCCGTACACCGAGCTCGAGCCGTGAGGCACCTTCAAGGGCACGAAGTCCTGACCGATGATCTCAACCGACCGGCCCGCCTCGATCTCCTTGAGCTGGACTCGTGGTTTCGAGCTGCCCGTCGGCGGTTCGTACGCGTCGTCGAAGATGTATTTGAAGTACCGCGCGATCATCGGCCGGTACTCGGATGCCACGTACGCGGGCAGGTCACCCCGGCCACGAACCGTGAAGATCCGCACGTCGTCGATGCCGTGCACATGGTCGGCGTGCATATGCGTGAACCAGACGGCCTCGATATCGGAGATCCCGGATGCGAGCAGTTGGAGACGGAGCTCGGGCGGCGTGTCGACGAGCAGTCGCCGTCCGTCGACGTCGACGACCGCGCCGTGGCGTGTGCGTCGGTCGCGAGCATCGTCTGAAGTGCAGGCGTTGCAGTCGCACCCCACGACCGGAACGCCGAAAGAAGTGCCGGTACCGAGAAAGGTCAGCTTCAAGATCAGCCTTCTAGAGGCGCTCGAGGCGCATCGTGTTCGTCGATCCGGACTCATGGAACGGGAAGCCGGCGGTGACCGCGACGGACGCGCCCGGTTCACCGACACCGGCGTCCAGCACGCATTGCCGTCCGAACTCCGCCTGGCGCTCGTAGCTCATCTCGAGTCGCTCGGCCAGCACGGGGCGGACCCCCCACACTGCGGCCAATTGGCGATACGTGTGCGCGTCAGGCGTGACAGCGAAGACCGGCACCGTCGGCCGGTACGACGTGACGAGGCGGGCCGAAAAGCCCGACTTCGTGAGCACGATGATCGCGGGAGCATTGACCCGGCGAACCGCATCCACGGTCGCGGCCGCGACGGCGTGCTCGCGTGGTGAGGCGCCGCCGCGCGAGCGCAGCCCGGGATGAGTCAGGTAACGTGGTCCACGCTCCAGGAACCCGCTGCGCTCGATCTCGGTACCGATCTTCACGATCGCCTCAAGAGCGTTCAGCGGGAACTTCCCCACGGCGGTCTCGCCGGACAGCATGACCGCATCGGTTCCATCGAGAATCGCGTTCGCGACGTCGGAAACCTCCGCGCGCGTGGGACGGGCATGTTCGATCATCGACTCGAGCATCTGCGTCGCGGTGATGACCGGCCGACCGTAGAAGTTTGAGAGTTGGATGATGCGTTTTTGCGCGAGCGGCACGCGCTCGAAAGGGAGCTCCACCCCGAGATCCCCCCGGGCAACCATCACGGCGTCCGTCTCGGGCAGGATCTCCTCGATCGCGCGCAACGCCTGGACTTTCTCGATCTTCGCCACGACCAACGCCCGGTTCCCCACTCGACGCTTGAGGTCGACGACGTCCTCGGCGCACCGTACGAACGAGAGCGCGATGTACTCGACACCCTCTTCGAGGGCGAAGTCCAGGTCAGAGAGGTCCTTCTCGGTAAGGGATGGGGTACGCAGGTTGACCAACGGCAGGTTGATACCCTTGCGGGGCTTGAGCAGCCCCCCTCGAACCACCTCCAGCCTGGTGCGATCACCCTCCGTGGCAGTGCAACGGAGTTCCAGCAGACCGTCGTCGAGCAGTACTTGGTCCCCCGGCTCGATCTCCTCAGCGAGTGGCGCATACGTCGTCGGGATTTCTCTCCCGGTGGCGCTCTTCTCCGGAGCCATCACCACGGTCTGGCCGGCCTCGAGCTGTAACGGAGCTTCGAGTTCGCCCACACGGATCTTCGGACCCGAGAGATCGACCATGACGCCGACTGGACGTCCTACTTCCCCGGAAGCCGCACGCACTGCGGCTATCGACGCCCGATGATCGTCGCGACTCCCGTGCGACATGTTCAGGCGCGCGAGATCCATGCCCCGTTTCACCATTTCGAGGATCATCTCGGGTGAGGAGCTCGCGGGGCCCAGGGTGCAGACCACCTTGGTACGGAGCATGAATCGCTACCAGGAAAAGGGCGGAGCCGTCCCGCCGGCGGCGGGTCCACGAATTGTGGTCTCCACCCGGAGGGGGGGCAACACCCGGGGGTGGCGCCCGACGGCCGGCGCCGCTTCTTTTTCGCGCCGCTCGTTTTCATTGTCACGTCGGGATGCTTCAGGCGCATGAGCTACATCCATATCGAAAGCGACAGCGACGCCAACCGCCTCGCGGACGATCTGAGATCGGGGGGGAGTATCGCGCTCGACTGCGAGGCGGCTGGCTTCCATCGCTATTCAGACCGGCTCTGCCTCGTTCAGGTCTCGACCGCCGCTGCGACATACGTGGTCGATCCGCTTGCGTTCGACCCCTCGGATCTCTTGCGCGAGACGCTGGAAGACCCGCAGCGGGAGGTCATCATGCACGGCGCTGACTTCGACCTGCGGCTCCTTCACCGCGACCTCGGCATCGAACTGCACGGGCTCTTCGATACACAGATCGCGGCGTCGCTCCTGGGACTCGAATCACTCGGCTTGGCTTCGCTGCTGGAAGATCGCTTCGGCGTGAAGCTCAGCAAAAAGTACCAGCGTGCGGACTGGGCGGAGCGCCCGCTCACAGATGGCATGCTCGACTACGCCGCGGCCGACACCGGCCATCTCATCGGCCTCCGGGACCAGTTGGGAGAGGAACTCGCCGGAGCCGGCCGCTCCGCTTGGGTGGAGGAGGAGTGCCGCGCGCTCGAGGAGTCCGCGAAGGTGCCCGAGGAGAACGCAGAACCGAGGGATCCGGTGACGCGAGTGAAGGGGGCCCGCGATCTCTCGCGCCGGCAGATCACGGCCTTGAGGGTGGCGTTGAACTGGCGGGACGAGCTGGCACGGGAACGCGACAAGGCGCCCTTCCGGATCGTGGGCGACGGACCACTGATCGATGTAGTCGCCATGCGTCCGCGACGGCCCGAGGAACTCACGTCCATCAAGGGATTCCCTCGGGGCCTCGCCAAAGCGGAGGGTCATCAACTCGTGAGGCGGCTTCGAGCCGTCGTGGACATGCCGGAAACCGAGCTCCAACCGTACCCGCGCAAGAAGGGCGGCGGGCCAGGGCGCCCGCCCCCCGAGGTCGAGCAACTCGCCGAGAGGCTCAAGGACGTGCGGAACCAGAAGGCGGACGAGCTCGGGCTGGCGCGGGGGACGCTGCTCGCGAACACGGTACTGCTCGAGGTCGCCCTCGGAGCCCCGACGAGCAGCGAAGCTCTCGCGGCGATGCCCGGTATGCGTCGATGGCGGATGGACGTTCTGGGAGACCAGCTACTCGCCGTGATTGGGAGTCAGTAAAAGTGGTCGCCTAAACCACCGCCTCTTCCTTCCGCTTGCAGTCGATGCAGTAGCGCGCATGCGGCAGCGCATCGAGCCGCTTGAAGCCGATATCTGCGCCACACGTGTGGCAGTTGCCGAAAGTCTTCGGGTCGTTGTACAACCTGCGCAGCGCCTCTTCTACGCGGTAGAGATACCGACCCTCCTTGGTCGCGAAGACAGCCGCTTTCTCGCGCTCCTGCGCCTCCGTGCCCTGGTCCGCCATATGATCCGTGTACACAGCCAAGTCCGAGTCGCCGGACTCACGATCCACCTTCGCCATCTCATCGAAAAGTCCGAGCGCCTTCAGCGCGCGAGCCCTCTCATCGAGGAGCCGCTTCTCGAGATGCGCGAGCCGTTTTTTCGTGAGGGCCATACCCGCCTTCCTGCGTGCGAATGGTAGCCTATCAAGTTAACTACCACCGCACGAGGGCAGAACCCCACGTGAGACCGGAGCCGAAGGCGACCAGACAGAGCAAGTCGCCCCTCTCCAGACGCTCGTCCCGGACCGCTTCAGCGAGGGCGATCGGGATCGTCGCAGCAGTCGTATTCCCGTACCGTTGGATGTTGTTCACGACCTTATCATCCTCGAGACCCAACCTTCTCTGGACCATCTGCGAAATGCGGAGATTCGCCTGGTGGGGAATGAGAAGATCGATATCGCCCGCGGTGAGGTTGTTCGCCACCAACGCCTCCTCGACGACCTCTGGCATGCGCTTCACGGCGTGCTTGAAGACCTCTCTACCCTCCATGCGAGGGTAGTGGCGTCCAGCGGCGATGTCTTCGGCAGAGATCCGTGGGTGGTTCTTGGACCCCGCGGCCTCGGTCCAGAGCATCTCGGCGTGGTGTCCGTCGGCGTGGAGGTGTGTCGACAGAACCCCGCGACCCTCCTCGTCCGTGGCGGTGAGCACCACGGCGCCGGCGCCGTCTCCGAAAAGGACCGCGAGGTCACGGCCACGGGTCGAGAGGTCGATGCCCGTCGAGTGGATCTCGACCCCGACCAGGAGGATGGTCCGGTACTGACCCGACTTTATCCACGCGTCCGCGACAGAGAGCCCGTAGACGAAACCGGAACACTGGGCGCGCACGTCGAGCGCTGGAACACCTTCCAGCCCGAGGTCCCGTTGCAAGAAGACACCAGTACCCGGGAAGAACACGTCCGGGCTGAGCGTGCCAAGTACGATCGCGTCGATTTCGCTTCGGTCGATGTCGGCTGCGGAGAGCGCCATCTCACTCGCCCGGCGCGCCATCTCGGCACCGGTCATTCCCTCGGACACCCAACGGCGTTCCTCGATCCCGGTGCGCTCGATGATCCACTCGGTTGAGGTATCCATGTACTGCGTGAGTTCTTCGTTCTTGACGACGCGGTCCGGGACGTAGAAACCGGTTCCAGCGAAAGCTGTGCGTGGCACGTTGACTCCAGGGCGACGGCATGACGGATGGGGGATCGGGTCCGGCGCGCACGGGTACTCCGGATCCAGAGTCACGCCGACACGAGGAAAGATAGGGGATGACTGCCGAGACGTTCCAATGCCGTCGCTGCGGAGACGACACGTCGATGTTGGAGAAGGCTCCGTTCCGAAACGAGGTCGGGGCACGGATCCTCGCCGAAATCTGCACGTCGTGTTGGCAGGATTGGCTACAGCATCAGACGCTGCTGATCAATCACTACGGCCTTGACCCGCGAGACCGGAAGGCGCGTGAGTTCCTCTACGAGCAGATCGAGCAGGTGCTGTTGGGTGACGGGGACGGCAAGGAGATCGACACCAGCAAGCAGGGCACGATCGAGTGGTGAGCTAGGTCAGCACCTCGCGCGCTTGCTCGAGCGCGAACTCGAGGTCCTCCTTCGAGATCGTCAGCGGGGGCGCGAAGCGGATCACCTGATGGTGCGTCTCCTTCGCGAGGATACCGCGTGCGTGCAGCGCCTCGCAGAAGGGGCGCGCGGTGCCGCTCGACTCCTTGATCACGACACCGACCATGAGCCCCTGACCGCGAACCTCTTCCACGTGCGGAGAGTCGAGCTCGCGCAGCTGAGCCATGAACCAACTGCCCAGCTCGTCCGAACGTTCGGAGAGTTTCTCATCGCGCACGACCTTGAGCGAGGCTAGACCGACGGCGGCGCCGAGCGGGTTGCCTCCGAACGTCGAGCCGTGATCGCCGGGCGTGTAGACATCCATGAACTCCGAGTCGGCGATCGCTGCAGAGACCGGATACACGCCTCCTCCGAGAGCCTTGCCGACGATGAGCACGTCGGGGCGCACACCTTCCCAGTCGCAGCAGAACATGCGGCCGGTCCGTCCGAGGCCCGTCTGAATCTCGTCCGCCATGAACGCGACGTTGTGCGCGGTGCACAGCTCGCGAGCCTTCGCCAGGTAGCCCTCCGGCGGCACGACGACTCCGCCCTCGCCCTGCAGAGGCTCGACTAGGAAGCCCACGGTGTTCTCGTTGATCACGGCGGCGAGTGCGTCGGCATCTCCATACGCGATCTCTACGAAGCCCGGTGTGAACGGCCCGAAGCCATCCTTGTACTGCGCCTCGGACGAGAAGCCGACAATGGTCGTCGTGCGCCCGTGGAAGTTGTTCTCGCAGACGATGATCTCGGCCTTGCCCTCGGGCACACCCTTCACCTTGTAGCCCCACTTGCGGACCATCTTGATCGCGGTCTCGACGGCCTCGGCGCCCGTGTTCATGGGAAGCGCCTTTTCGAATCCTGTGGCATCGCACAGAGCCCTCAGGAACGGACCCATCACGTCATTGTGGAACGCTCGCGACGTGAGCGTGAGCCTGCCGAGCTGTTCGGTGGCAGCGGCGATGATGTCCGGGTGGCGGTGGCCCTGGTTGAGCGCTGAGTACGCGCTGAGCATGTCCAGGTAGCGATTGCCCTCGACATCCCAGACCCACGACCCCTCCCCTCGCTCCAGAACGACCGGGAGAGGATGATAATTGTGCGCGCTGAACCGGTCTACTTCGCTCAGGAAAGCACCGGTCTTCGTCACGGTAGCTGCAGTCATCGTCGTGCTCACTGTGGCATCAACTCAATTGGAGAAGTGACAATATGCATTATTATGCGAATAATAGGAATACTCTATCGCACGTTCGCGCCGACGCAGCCTTCCCGTCGGCGACACGCGCATTACGTCACTGCACGGGCGGCCGCGGGGACTCGTCGACCTCCAGCTTGAACACGTCGGGGCGCGCATAGTGACCCGTGACGTCGAAGTCGAATTTGCTGCGCGCGATCGCGCTCATGTCCAGATCCGCGACCAGGATCCCTTCCTTCTCCCAGAGGGGTCCGGCGAGCAGTTCGCCGAGCGGCCCGTAGATCGCGGAGCCTCCGCGACTCAGCACCTCGGGCCACGCCTCGAGCTCCTCTCGCGTCTCTAGGTCCTCCGGGTACATGTCCCGGCGCGCGTACTGGTTGCAGCCGAGCACGAAGCAACGGCCCTCGAGTGCGATGTGCTGAAGCGTCGCTTGCCATCGCTCGTGCGCATCGGCGGTCGGAGCGAGGTAGATGTCGACGCCCTTGCCGTACATCGCCATGCGCGCCAACGGCATGTAGTTCTCCCAGCAGATCAGACCGCCCACGGTCCCGTACTCGGTCTCGACCGTAGTGAGCGTACTGCCATCACCCTCGCCCCAGATGAGCCGCTCGGCGCCGGTCGGCTTCAGTTTGCGGTGCTTGCCGAGCAGCGAGCCGTCCGGGCCGATGTACAGGAGCGTGCAGAAGAGCGTGCCGCCGCTGTACGTGCTGTCGCGTTCGATGACGCCCACGCAGAGATGAACGCCCGCCTGCTCGGCCGCCTCGCCCATGCGCCCGACCTCAGGACCCGGCACCTCGATGGCGGTGGACCAATATCGCCCCCAGACACGACGTCCCGCCTCGGAACGACCACCGACCGCCGTCCCGAAGGAGAGGCCCCAAGGGTACCCGCCGACGTAGGCTTCGGGGAAGAGTACCAGGTTCGCGCCTCTCTCGGCCGCCTGCGCGGTCATCGCGCACACCTTGTCGACGGCCGCCTCGCGGTCGAAGGGGGTCGCGGCGGCCTGAACGACGGCGGCGCGAACGGTCGTGGCTTCGCTCATCTACGTCCCCTCCGAGTGCTAGCCTCCCGCATACACCAACTCAGTCACGACTTGCCCGACCATGCCGAGCGTGGCCGCGCTGACGTTGGCCGGGCGATCCTCCGGCGTGTGCCAGAACCTGTTGTCAGCGCCCCCATAGGTGAAGTCGATCAGGTTGGCGGTGGGCAGCCCCGCTTCGATGAGCGGAACGTGGTCGTCGAAGATGCGACCAGCTACCGCCTCCGGGAAATACGCGCTGTAGCCGAGCCGAGCCGCAGCACGCCACACCTTGCGCACCACCACGAACGCGTGCTCAGCGGAGTGGGCCTCTACCGGGAAGCTCGGATCGGCGTCGCCGACCATGTCGAGCAGGAGGCCGTAGAGCGGGCGCGCACCCACCTGCTCGCCCACCGCGATCTGACGCGCGTACCGCTTGGCCCCCAGGTACATGTCTTCCCCGTTCGGTCCGAAGTCCTCTCCGTCCACGAAAAGAAGATCGATCCCGAGGGGCGGGGGCGTCTCTGCCATGAGAGCGGCGAGCTCCAGTAGCACCGCCGTGCCCGATCCACCGTCGTTCGCGCCGGGAACAGGGTCCGATCGCCGCGCCGGGTCCGCCGCCTCGTCCGAGGTCGGACGGGTGTCCCAGTGGGTCAGGATGACGATCCTCCGGTCGAGCTCGGGGCGGAAGCGAGCCATCACGTTGACCAGCACCAGCGAGTCGCCCGCGGACGAAACGTGCCCGAAGGTGTCCGAAAGGACCTCGGGAGCGAGCGAGTCGAGACGCGCGAGCATCCAGTCGAGCTGAGCCTCGTGCCCCGGAGCACCTGGAACGCGCGGCCCGAACGCGACCTGTTTCTCGACCAGGCCGAACGCTCGCAGGCCGTCGAAGCCAGGAGAGCCCGGAGTCGGGCCGGAGGGTGCGTTCGCGTCGAAGCAGCCGGCGACCAGGAGCGCGGTGGCTCCGTAGAGGAATCGCACGGTCGGAGCGCGGAGCACCATCATGCTCAGGGGATCTCTCGCATCCGAGTCGCACCCTCGTTCTTGTAGATCACGCCTCCCTTCATCACGAAGAGGCCGTTCTCGATCGACTCGCGGAGCGGGATGTCGACGGGCGCGCCGAGACCCAAGGCGGTGGTGACTCCACCCGGTCTCCGAGCTCGTAGCGCGCGTCGCCTCCACCCTGCCGAGGCTAGCCCCTCATCCGCACTCGGAGTAGCCGCAGACGTGGCACTTCTTACACCCCTCCTCGAAGGCGAGGTGCCCGGTGCCACACTCGGGACAGGTACCCATGTCGAAGGCCTGGACGCCGGAGGTATAGCTCGACGACTGTGTCTGCGTCGCTGCCGTGCTCGTACTGGGGATCGCGCCGGTCGTGAGTGGCAGCGCCTCCTGTATGCCCTCTTTCTCCTCCAGATAGCGCTCGATCGCCTGACCGATCCCGTCAGGCACGGACAGGACCTTGTTCGGCCCGAGTCCTACGGCCCGGTCGCAGGAGATGCCGCGTAGCTGATCCTTCACCTGACTGATGGGGATGCCCGACCGCAGCGCGAGCGACATGAGCCGGCCGATCGCCTCCGCGTCCGCGTTCGCAGCTCCGCCGGCCTTGCCCAACGTGCAGAAGACCTCGAACGGCCTGCCGGTCTCGTCCTCATTGATCGTGACGTACAGGTCCCCGAGCGGTGAGTTCATCTTCATCGTGAAGCCGTGCAGCGTCTGCGGTCGTTGACGCTTGTGACGGGCCGCGCCGCGCGTGACGTCCTGGTCTTGCAGCTCGTGCTTCAGGCGCTCGGTCTCGATTCGGAGGTTGTGCGCCTCCTCGCGGGCGTCCGCGAGGGAGTGCTCGAGCTCGGAGATGCCAGCCACGGCTTCCGCGTTGTCGGCGATCGGCGCCGTCTTCCCCGTGGAGAGCACCTGCCGCTCCCGCGAGCCGTCGCGATACACCGTCACACCTTTGCAGCCGAGGCTGAACGCGAGCTCGTAGATCTCGCGCACCTGCTCTTCGGTCGCCTCACGTGGGAAGTTCGTGGTCTTGGAGATCGCCGAGTCGGTGTGCTCCTGGAAAGCAGCCTGCATGCGCACGTGCCATTCCGGAGTGATGTCGTGGGCTGTCCGGAAGCTCCGCTGTGCCTCTTGGGGGACCTCCTCGAAGTGAATGTGACCCTCGTTGGCGATCTTCTCCATCAACTCTTCGGAGTACCAGCCCCCCTCTTCAGCCATCCGCACGAAATCCGGATTCACATCCGGCATGAGCACGCCCGCCTGGTTCCGCATGAACGCGACCGCGAAGAGCGGCTCGATACCACCCGAGCATCCCGCGAAGATCGAGATGGTGCCAGTCGGTGCGACCGTCGTCAGGTTGCAGTGTCGCAGTTCGCGCATTCTGCGGACCCTGGTACCGTCAGGTCGTGTGGCAGCCTTACCATCGGGGCCCCAGATCGACTCCTCCCACGCGGGGAAGACGCCCCGTGTCTCCGCGAGCTTCTCGGAGGCATTGCGGGACTCTTCGTTTACGAACTCCATCACGCGACGACCGAGCGCCACGCCGTCATCTGAGTCGTAGGCGATGCCGAGCCGGACCAACATGTCGGCCCAACCCATCACGCCGAGCCCGATCCGGCGGATGTTCTGTGCAAGGTCGTGGATCTCCGGCAGCGGGTAGCAATTCGCGTCGATGACGTTGTCCAAGAAATGCGTCGAGAGGTGGACGACCGTCCGTAATGCATCCCAGTCGATGCCTTCGACGGGATCGACACCCGGCGCCGCATCTTCCTTCACGAACTTGCCGAGGTTGATGCTGCCGAGGTTGCAGACGTCGTACGGGAGCAGCGGCTGCTCGCCACACGGGTTCGTCGCTTCGTAGCTGCCGAGCGCCGGAACCGGGTTGTATGCGTTCGCCCGATCGATGAAGAAGGTACCGGGCTCGCCGGTGAGCCAAGCACCGCGGACGATCATGTCGAAGATGTCGCGCGCGCGCTCCTGGCCGACGACTTCACCACGCTTCGGGCTCACGAGATCGTACGTCTCGTCGTTGCCCACCGCCTCCATGAACACGTCGGTGATCGCCACGGAAATGTTGAAGTTGGTGATCTGCGAAGTGTCGTTCTTACACGTGATAAACGCACGGATGTCGGGGTGGTCGACGCGCAGGATGCCCATGTTCGCCCCTCGACGGGTACCGCCCTGCTTCACGACATCGGTGCTCGCGTCGTACAGCCTCATGAACGACACGGGGCCGGACGCGACCCCCATCGTCGACCGGACGGTCTCACCCTCGGGACGCAGGCGGGAGAAGCCAAAGCCGGTGCCACCCCCCGACTGGTGCACGAGCGCCATGGCGGTGAGCGTGTCGTAGATGCCGCTCCGACCATTCGAGAGCGCGTCGTCGACCGGAAGCACGAAGCACGCGGAGAGCTGGCCGAGGGGGCGGCCCGCGTTCATGAGCGTGGGCGAGTTCGGCTCAAACGTGCCGTTGATCATGAGGTCGTAGAACTGACGGGCGACCTCGTCGACCCCGGCCTCCGACGCTCCGTAGTCCGAGTCGACGTCCGCGATGGTCCGAGCCACACGCCAGAACATCACCTCCGGCTCTTCATTGGGTTCGCCTCCCGGGTCCTTCTTCAGGTAGCGGCGGGCGAGGACGATGCGGGCATTTTCTGTCAGCTCCGCAGCGGGCAGATCGTCGGGAAGCACATCGTCGAAGATCACGGACGCACGGGGCGGACGGGGCTTGTGAACGCGCGGCATTGGTTTCGTCGAGACTCCTTGTGGACTACGCAGTGGAAAACAGTGGAAACAAGAGTTGAAAAACGGCGGGAAAGCGTTCCCGCCGTGGTTTCTCGTGTGCAAAATCCCTACGACGCTACTAGATACCGAATAGGTCCATAGTAGGGGCACTACATCTTGGGGTCAAGATTTTCTTCCTGCTGGCGCGACAAGCAAGCGAGCGCCATCGTATATTCGGGCTTTATTCGGGTATCCTCCCTTCTCTTGAACCCAAGAGCAAGGGATTCTTGGACGCTTCGAGGCGCTCGGGGGTAGCTGCTATGGCTAGAACGGCACGCCCAAGCGTATGTATACCCGCGCTCCTTCGCCTTCGACCAGAGGGACCGCCACGCCGGTGCGAAACCGCATCGTGACCTTGTAGAAGGTCAGCACCTCCGCGGTGACCTCAGCGCCCACAGACGCCAACGCGCGTCGTGCGGGGTTCTCGAAACCGCCAGGGGAGCTGTCGGGTCCCCATGCGTTTCCGGCGTCGCCGAAGACCGACGCGAATACGCGATCGAAGTGGAGCGGCCACGCCCCCACGCCTCGATTCACGAGGGCCAGCGGGATCCGATACTCCACTGATGCCGCCCACGCATAGCGGCCGAAGCGCGAGAACGTGTCGTATCCCCGGACCGGAAAAAAGATTGGGCCCCCGCCGAAGAGATCGAGTCCCGACGCGTTCTCAGCGGTTCCGGACGCACCGCCGACCTCGAAGTGACCGGCTGCCGCGTTGGGTCCGCGGGCTACTCCGAAGCTGCCCTGGAGCGCGAGCACATGGGACGCGTATCCGGGACCGGCGAGCGGCAGATAGACCCGGGCGCGCCCGATCACGTCGTCCACGGAACGGTCGGACCCGATCACGCCCGCGAGGGTGTCGGGAAGGCTCAACTCGTTCAGCGTGCGCGCGCGTATGAACAGCGTCGCGCCGCGGGCCGCGCCCATCTGGAACGAATGGGCGCGAGCTGTCGAATACGTCAAGAAAACGCTGAAGTCGCTCAACCGTGAGCTCGGACGCGTGAGAGTGTAGCGCGTGGACGGCTCGAGCGTTTCGTCGAGCAGCTCCCGGTACTCCCAGACCACTCCGCCGGAGAGCGTCAGACGGAACAAGCTTCGCCAGGTCGGTCGGCTGAAGGAGGCCGACGCCAAGACGTTGCGCCGCCGCTCCAGCACAAAAAGAGTGTCGACGGGCGAGTCGGCGTCGCGCTGCGCGATCAGCGAAGGGTCGTCGTCCCATGACTGACGAGCGGTGAGGCGGATGACCGGATCGCCGAGGCCGGCGAAGGAGTATGACGCTCCACCTTCGGCTTTCCCGCCGGAGGTGAAGACCCGCCCGATCGCGGAGTAGCGATGACGGCCGACGAGATCGACACCGCTCGTCTGCGCGCCGACACCTAAGCCCAGCAACTGCCGCTGCGGTATGAAGTGCTCACCGATCTGGCGAGCACGCGCGTCCACGGGCTCCCGCAGGACCGGCTCCCAGAACGTGGGCCAGAGCGTGGGTCCGGCTGAGTAGTTTCTCAGCTCTCCCTCGACCGGCGGAGGCATCTGGGCGGCACCGGCAGAAGCGAATCGTGCATCCGGCGACGGGGCGACGCGGGCACCTTGGGGGTCGAAGCGCACGCGCTCGACCTCCCAGCCATCGACATGATAGCCGCTGAAGTAGATCCAGAGACCACTGGGATCGATGCTCGGGAACGTCGCGCCCGTGCGCACGTTGGTCAGCATCAGTGGAGCGCCCGCTACGCCCGTCTCCGGGTCGACCGGTGCGCCGAGGATGTTGAGGATTCCCGACCGATCCGATCCCCAGACGAGGTACCGCCCATCGGGACTCCAATCCGGAGCCATGTCCAGAGCCCGATCCGTCGTCACCTCGTGTACCACCGCGCCGCTGCGATCGAGTATGACGACGTCGTGATGCGCGCCGAGTGTCCAGCGTGTAGCGGCGATCCATCGCCCGTTCGGTGACACGCTCGGAAACGCCCACTGCACATCTGGCTCGGACGCCACGAGCGTCGTCCGCTGCCCGCTCGTCAGATCAACGCTCACGAGCCCCGTCCTGCCGTCGCCGCCGGCGACGGCGACGGCCCACGCGCCGTCCGGCCCGACCGACGGGTCGCTCAAGCGCGCTCCGCGCGTCACCCTCCGCACGGCGCCATCGCGGGTCGCAACGTACAGGTCGCTGTATGCTCGATAACGGTCCGTGTACTCCAACTGCGCGAAGACCACGCGCCCATCGGGCGTCCAGTCGAACGTCGCCAACCCGTTCGTGCGGGTCAGGGTGCGTCCGGCGGTGCCATCGGCATTCGCCATGAAGAGCTGGGTGTCCGAGCTGCCGTCGGATCGCACATAGACCAGCGAGCGCCCGTCGGGAGACACCTCGGGGTGCCAGCCCCATCGGGCCCCCTCCGTCAGCCGTTCGGGGTCGGTCACGGGCCCGAAGCGCTCGAGCCGCGCGTCGAGCGAGGCGCCGTCGTCGTGCTGCTCCTGCGCCCACAGATCCCACTCCTCCGACAGCGAGACCCCGAATGCGTCCCGCCCCGCGGCGTTGAGTCGGTAGGGCACCCACTGGCCGGCGATCGCTTCCACGAACGATGCCATCCCCTCCTCGCCGAACTTGGTCATCAGGTGATCGAAGAAGAGCGACCCGTACGCATATTGCCTCGTGCCACTGGGCCACTGGGGCGAGCCACCCGAGGCCTGCCCGATACCTTCGAAACGTCCCTCTATCGCCGCGGTGCGCAGCACCATTTCATTGAAGGTCCCTTTTACGCGACCGGCCTCTGTGAGGTCGGACTCGTACCAGGTAGCGATGCCCTCTGTGATCCAGCGCGGAGTGCCGGTTCCCGGGAAAAACGGCCAAGGACCCGTAACCCTCCCGAACAATGCACGGGCGACTTTGCCGACGAGGTTGTCCGTCCGGTCCAGGTGCACGATGTGTGCGAGCTCGTGCGTGATGACGAGCTCCATCCAGTCGTCGATATATGCGAGGGAGGGATCATCGATGGGCGGACGGGCGAAAACGGTAATGCGATTCGAAGGGTTCAACTGAGCGAACCCATTCGAGATGTCGATGTGGTCGGTCACCAGCAGGTCGATCATCCCGCTCGGTGCCTCGATGAACTCAGCGGAGAGCTCGTCGTATGCGCGCTCCGCGATGCCGGCGGCTCGGCGCCCCAGTGTCTCCAACTCGGCCGGGAACGTCACCCGGAAGTGGTCTGTCTCGAGCGTACGCCACGATTCGTCGGGCGGCACCTGGGCGGACACGGGCGCGGCAAAAACGGCGAGCAGAACAAGTGCTCGAGAGAGCTTGATAACGCACGTTGCCCTCGCCACCCTTTCCAACGCGTCGCACATTGACTTCATCGCCCATGCCTCCCAAACAGAGCTTCTGGTTTCGCCTTGGCTACGCCCTCGAGCGTGCCCGTCACGGTCCGCCTACGGCGGGGCGATCGCTCGCTAGTCGATCGCTAAAGGGGCTCGCCGAGCGACAAGCTAAGTCGTTGAACGCCGAGGGCGAGAGCGACCCCGCGTTGGCGTGGCCCTCCATCGACGACATCGTGGCGTCTGGCGCCACGGCCGCAGTGGCCAAGGTGTTGAGCGGCTGGAAGCCGCGGAGGAAGACTCCAACGCTGCGATTGTTGCGTGCTGGCGCGGCCGGCGCCGCGGCGGCTCTCATGGTCGACGTCCTGCGGCCACTTCTTCGTGGTGAGTCGGGCGTGGGTCCGCTCGATAGGGAGACGGGCGATCGACTCTTGGCCGGCATTGGGCAGGGCCTCGTCTACGGGGCGGTGGTGGAACCGCGAGTGCCCGGACCGACGCTGGTAAAAGGCGCGCTCTACGGCACCGCGGAATATGCCGTCGACCCCGTCGGAGGCCTCTCCCGCTTGCTCGGGGCACACGCCCCCCAACACCGCCTGCCCGTGATCGGACACCTATTGGAGGATCTCGATCCGCACGACCGCGCGTATGTCGAGCATGTGATCTTCGGCGTCACGCTCGCGCTCCTCTATGGGTCCAGCCGGTCGAGCAACGGAATCCGCATCGAGGTCGACGACGAGTAACCCACGCCCGGCGCGCCAGCCAAGGCGAAGTCGGTCGTGCAGCCGTCGATCTGCACGTCGCCCCTGCTCGGCGCCCCGAAGCCGCGCTCGGCAGGGGGGCGGACACCAATCAGGTACGTAGGTGCTTCGGCGGTCCCAAACGCCCGCACCGAACAGAACGCCTGCGGATACCGTTGGAGCGCACCCCCCACGTACCGCCCCGCAAGCCCGTCCCAATGATCGAGCAGCAGATAGCGCGCGCCGAGTCGGTCGGCTTCTGTAAGCTGCACCGCTGGATCGTCGTCGAAGGGGAAGACACGGCTCGGGATCCCTGAAAGCACGTAGAAGAGCCGAGGCTTCCTCGTCATGACCGCCGAGCCTTCAGGAAGCGCCTCGCCCATCCACTCCGCCGCCGTAGCGAAGTCGGCGATGCCCGACCCGTAGCAGGCCCACGCACCTCCGGATCTGGTCGCGTCGGCACAAGCGGAGGCCTGTTGCACGGAGGCGATCCAATCCCTGCCTGCCGGGAGCAATACCGCGGACATCGCGGCGACGGTGAGAGCGCTCCCGCCCATTCCACCGACCCTGCTCGTGATCGTTCGCAGTGTAAGCGCAGCGAAGAGGAAGAAGAGCGGATAGAGCGGGAGCGCAAACCGGTCGCCGGACCAGACCTCCGGCCAGAGCAGGATCAGGCCGGCATACAGAGGCAGGAAGAGCTCGGCAACCCCGACGCGCTCCCTCGAGCTCCGGAACCATCCGTAGAGCGCCGCGACCGTTAGGAGGATTCCGAACGCCGCAACGCCGCCTCCGCTCCCTGCGCTCCCTCCGAGGATTCCTCCGGGACCGTGCTCGCTCACGTACGCCCACGAGTTGCTGAGCGCGCGGTTCACGAGCCCGCCGATACCCACCGTGCCGAGCGCCGGCTGATACGGGTCGACCATCCAGAACTCGGTACCGTACTCGGCAACGCCTTCGCCGCGCCCTCGCAACCACCAGAGCAGTGCCGGTATGCCGATCGCGACCGCGCTGCCGCCCAGCGCACGCCATCGTTTCCTGAGTCCGAACCAGGCGAACAGAGCGACCAGGAGCGGCAGACCGGCCGAGCGCGTGAAGTAGGCTAGGCCCGCCGCCGCCACACCACCGACGATCCACCACCACTTCGCGTCGTCGGAGTCCGCGCCCTCCAGAGCCCAGAGCGCGGCCATGCTGAACGCGACGAAGAGAGGGTCGGACAGAATCCAGTGGCTGTAGTACACGACCGCTGAGGAGATCGCGAGCAGCAGCGAGATCCCGAACGCCGGCCATGGACCGAGCCGGCGCTCGGCCCAAAGAAACGTGAACCCTACGGCCGCGATGGTTGAGAGCGCAGTGACCGCCTTCAGCGCCGTCCACGTCCGGACGCCGAGCAGGAGCAGGACCGCGAGAAGGCCTGGAAAGACAGGCGGATACTTCGTATGCGGGAGGCCGGCGGGATCATAGAGGTCCGTGTACGTACCGTGTTGCACGAGTGAGTACGCAAGGGTCACGTACGCCGCGTTGTCTCCGCCGTTGTGGGGCGCAGGGTTGAACGCTGCGACCACCAACACCGCCGACGCGAAGAGGCTGATCGCGAGCGCGAGCAGGCGCGAACGACGACGGTCACTCAACGGTCCAGATCTCCCAGCACCGTGTTGAGGGCGCCGGCGGCGTCCTCGAGTCGTCGAGTCGCTTCGTCCCGATCGACATCCAGGCGTCCCATCACCAGCGCGATCTTCACGTGACCGCGTGCGCGTTCGAGCAGGCTCGCCGCGTCGGGCCGCTCGAGATCGAGCGTCTCGGACAGAATTCGCTCACCCCGGTCCTGCAGCTTCTCGCACGTAACCTGGAGATCGACCATCAGGTTGCCGTACACTTTCCCCAGCCGGACCATCGCTCCGGTCGTGATGGTGTTGAGCACCAGCTTCGTCGCTGTACCGGCCTTCATGCGCGTGGACCCGGTGATCACCTCGGGGCCCACCAGAGGCGCGATCACGACGTCGTGCCCCTCGAGCAACTCCTTGGACGGACGCGTGCACAGCAAGAAGCCGGTCTTGGCCCCACGCTCATGCGCGCGGGCGAGTGCTGCGTGCACATAGGGCGTCGTGCCCGAGGTGGCGATGCCGAGCACGAAATCGTCCGCGCTGACCTCGATCTCGTCGATCGCGGCCTCGCCGTCCTCGCTTCGGTCCTCGGCACCCTCCCGCGCGCGGACGAGCGCCTCGTACCCACCCGCGATGATGCCTCGTACCATCTCGGGATCGGTGCCAAACGTCGGTGGCATCTCCGCGGCATCCAGGACCCCGAGCCTTCCCGAGGTGCCTGCGCCCACGTAAATGAGACGACCCCCGGCCCGGAACGCGGCCTCGGCGAGCTCTATCGCACGGGCGATCACCTCACGTTCCTCACCCACCGCGGCGGCGACCATGCCGTCTTCCGCGTTGATCAGGTCCACGATGCCGAGAGCGTCCAATTCGTCGATGCGGCTGGACCGGGGGTTCCGTTGTTCTGTGAGGCGGGGATCCCGCATAGCGCTTGTCGGTACGTGGAGGCTCACGGATCTAGTGCAGCTGCCTGGCGCACGGCGAGCTTACAGATGATACAGCATTGAGGTTGACGAGCCTTTCTCCCCGTCCTATATAGGCCCAACCATGTCGATTCTCATCTCCGTGCGCGCGGCTTGTATCAGCTCTCGGGTGGTTGACCCGAGTGGCGCGCGAGACGTGCGCTCCTAGGCGACGCCGCCACCCGAGAGCCATCCCCACACTTCGGCGTCGCCGCGTTCCCCGTCGCATTTCGGTGCGACCCACACGACGCTAGCAGCCCGTGGTAGAAGTACAGCGGGCCGCGTTACGGTGCCACGGCTCCAGCTCCTAGGCGGTGCGACGACGCCATAGCCGTCGCTACGGCTAGGAGCGCCAACGACGGAGATGGGACCGTGCCACCGTAACCCACGAACCGGTATGTATTTCACACATGGTGTTGGGCGCAGGGGGGTCGCGGCCCTGGAGGTCGTTTCTCCTCCTCGGACCACCGCCTTCGGCGGCGGTGCCCGAACAACTACGACTCGTCGTCGTGCCTACTCCAGGTCTCGCGAGACCCCCGGGTACCCGCTTGCGGGTGGCGGCCCACTGTACTTCTACCACGGGCTGCTGGAACGGAGCGCCGAGACGTGAGTGCCTACGGTGGACGAAGGCACGTCCTCACCCTCCCGTTACTGAGAAAAAGAGAGATTGAAATGAGCGTTACTGATGAGCTGTTGAGGAACAACGACGCCTACGCCGAAGCGTTCGACAAGGCCGAGCTTCCCATGCCGCCGTCCCGCCAGGTCGCGGTGGTGGCCTGCATGGACGCCCGGCTCGATGTCTACGAGATCCTCGGACTCGAGCTCGGGGAGGCCCACGTGATTCGGAACGCTGGCGGCGTAATTACTGATGACGCGATCCGGTCGCTCGTCATCTCTCAACGCCTGCTCGGGACCCGCGAGATTATCCTGATCCATCACACGGACTGCGGAATGCTCACCTTCCGGGATGACGAGGTCAAAGCCGCGATCACAGAGGATGTGGGCATGAGACCTCCGTTCGCTTTGGAGGCTTTCGCCGACCCGCAGCAGGACGTGCGGCAGTCGCTCAGGCGGGTGAGAACGAACCCATTTCTCCCTCACAGCGAGGCAGTACGCGGCTTCGTCTTCGACGTGAAGACCGGTGCGCTTCGCGAGGTGACTGACTAGCACTAGCACTAGCGCGCCAGCGCATAGCAACGCCTTACCAAGGCAACCCAGGAGGACCCATGACACTTCGTATCAACGATACCGCGCCGGACTTCACCGCCGAGACCACACAAGGAACGATCAGCTTCCACGACTGGATCGGTGACGGCTGGGCGATTCTCTTCTCGCACCCCAAGGACTTCACCCCCGTATGCACGACAGAGCTAGGTGCTGTCGCGGCACTGCAGGACGACTTCGCTGCCCGCAACTGCAAGACGATCGGAATCAGCGTCGACGGTGTGAGCGACCACGAGGCGTGGTCAAAAGACATCGAGTCGTCGCAGGGTCACGCGGTGACCTACCCGCTGATCGGCGACCCGAAGCTCGAGGTCGTGCAGGCATACGACATGCTGCCCGCCGATGCCGGTGATACGTCGGAGGGCCGCACGCCGGCAGACAATGCCACCGCGCGCTCCGTGTTCGTCATCGGACCCGACAAGAAGATCAAAGCGACGCTTACCTACCCGATGAGTACCGGCCGCAACTTCGCTGAGATCCTACGGCTTCTGGACTCGTGCCAACTGACCGCCGAGAAACAGCTCGCGACGCCCGCGGACTGGCAGCAGGGCGACGACGTGATCATTGCTCCCTCGGTCTCCGACGAGGAGGCGAAGGAGCGATTCCCCGATGGTTGGGAACAGCCGCTACCGTACATCCGACTCGTTCGCCAACCGCGAGACGACTAGCTGGTTCTGCCCTCGATGACTGACCCCACCACCCGCCTGAACAGCCGCCCCTGCCCTGGAGGGCCGCTACCGCGTAGGGCGTGAGCTGGGCGAAGGCGGGATGGCCACGTGACGGGCGGCCCATGATGCCGCTAGATTGGGGCTCGTCCATCGACCAGCCCAGAGTCGACGCTTAAGTAATGAGCAACACCACGAAGGCGCCCGTCGAGTTCACGGACCTCGCAAGAGAGACGGTCCTCGGCTTCCTTGAGAGCGACAGCGACACCAGGTTAGCCTTGCGCATCCGCGTCGCGAGCCCCAGTCCGCTTGATCCCCGTTACGACATCACGCTGATCGAGCACCATGAGAAGTGCGAAGAAGACCTCGTGTTCGACGACAACGGGTTCGAGGTTGTGATGGACCCCGAGAGCGCGAAGATCCTTGACGGTGCCCGCATCGATTGGATCGAAACCGTGATGGAGAGCGGGTTCAAAGTGGAGAACCCGAACCTGGAGCCGATCGGCTCCAAGCCGTTGGAGGGCCCTCTCGCTGACCGGGTTCAGCAGACGATCGATCAATACGTGAACCCAGGAGTGGCCCAGCATGGCGGGCGCGTAACGTTGGTCGAGGTGAGGGACAACATCGTCTACCTGCAGATGGGCGGGGGCTGCCAGGGGTGCGGAATGGCGTCGGTAACCCTGAGCCAGGGGATCGAGAAAATCCTCAAGGAACAGGTGCCGGAGATCGTGGGCATCCAGGACGTAACCAACCACTCGGCGGGCGATAACCCCTACTTCACCGCCGAGAAGTAGCGGGCACTCCCCGCCGGATTGCTGCGGGCGACCTGCTACCCCTTAGAACGTTGCCCGAGGCGGTGATCCAGCATGAGCAGTGCCGACGTGTCGTCCCCCGCCAGCTGCAGCTGCTCCACCGCGAGTCCCGCTTTGCCCTCCTCCTCGACCTGCTCGGTGACGAACCACTGAAGGTGCGCCTCCGTGGCGTAGTCCTTCTTCTTTCGAGCCAGGTCGTAGATGGCGTGGATCATCGTGGTGATCTTCTTCTCGTGGGCTAGGGCGGCCTCGAAGACCTCCAGCGGCTTGCCCAACTTCGTCGGCGGCGCTTCCACGGCCCGTAGGTCCACGTGGCCACCTCGCTCCAGGAGGTAGCCGTAGAGCCGCATCGCGTGTTGCAGCTCTTCCTGGGCCTGGTGGCGCATCCAACGCGCGAACCCATCGAAGTTCTGCTCCGCGAAGTGGGCCGACATACCCAAGTACATATACGCGGAGTACAGCTCGCCGCGGATCTGTTCGTTGACCGCTTCTTGGATCTCTTTGTCCAACAGCCCTCCCGGGTCGCTGTGAGTCTCCACAAGGGTACGACCTACAAAGAATTTAAGCCACCGGGACGAAGAATGGGTCCCGCTGACCGCGAGGTGTAATTTGACGTGGCTCCCACTGCGGCCAACGCTGGGCTAGTTTTCCGGGTTGGCTACCCCGATCCCCTCGATAACCCAATCCTGCTACAGGTAGTCGCGGTCCGCCTCGCCTTGCTTGGCCAGGACCAAACCGACCCTCGACTGGAACGGCACGAAACGAATGTTTTCTTCCCCCCATGGTCTGGATTCGTTCGATCAGTACCTGCAAGACGTAGAGAAATACCCACTCATTCAGGACCGGTGGGAGGAGCGTGAGCTCGCGCGACGGGCGCGCGCTGGGGACAAGGAGGCCGCCGAGCGGCTCGTGACCGCGAACCTCCGGTTCGTGATCTCCTTCGTTACGAAGTACCAGGGCCGAGGTCTCGAGCTCAGCGAGCTCGTGTGCATCGGCAACGAGGGGCTCCTCAAGGCAGTCAAGAAGTTCGATCCGGACAGGGGAGTGAAGTTCATCTCGTACGCCGTGTGGTGGATCCGCCAGACCGTCCTCCAGGCGCTGGCTGAGCAGACCCGCTCGGTGCGCATCCCGCTGAATCAGAACTCGAACCTCGCGAAGCTCGCGCGCACCAACACACAGCTCACGCAGTCGCTCGGCCGCACGCCGACCGACGCCGAGATCGCCAGTGAGATGGAAGAGCAGGTGGAGACCATCCGTGCGCTCCGACGCGTGGCAGCTTCCGAGCTGAGTCTCGACGCCCCCATCGACCGCAGCGACCGTAACGGCGCGAGCTTCGGTGAGCGGTTCTCGGGGGCCGAGGCGTCGGAAATCGAGGAAAACGTCGAAGCGATCGCCTGCAGGGACTTCCTCGAGGCGATGTTCGAGCAGTACCTGACGGAGCGCGAGCGGAAGATCCTCTACCTGTACTACGGCCTCGACGACGGCGAGCCGAGGACCCTGGAGGTGATCGGATCGCTTCTCGGCGTCACACGCGAGCGCATCAGGCAGATACGCAACCGAGCGTTCGAGAAGCTCCTCGAGAGCCCGCACGGCGAATCGCTCTCAGGACTCTGGAACGCCAACTGACGCAGTGCCGGCCAGGGCGTGGCGCCCGCCAGTAACGCGGAAGAGAGTGCCAGACACGCGGAGGTGTTCACTCCCCAAGCTCCACCTCGTCGCCCCGGAGGCGATTCGCGGCGAGGGAGAGCGGCATGGCCGTGACACGGTCGGGCCAGCCATCGGGGTTCTCGGCCACCTCCTGCCGTACCGCAAGGCAGTGGGCACGCAGTTCGGCAACGTCGAGCCCGAGGTAAGCGGCTGGATAGGCGTCCAGACGCGCCAAGGTTTTGTTGAGCTGAGCCCGCACACCGTGAGCGTTCCTCCGCTCCCAGTGAACCCATGCGCTGGCATAAAGGATCAGGCCCTGGTAGAAGTCGCTCCCGCTCCTGCGCCACTCCTCCTCCAAAGCCTCGTGGCTGTCCCAGAAGCGACTCGCTCCGTAAAGCTCCAAGAACTGCCGGAGGGGGTCGGGAAGGCGAGCCTCGAGTGAGGCGTCATCTGACACGGAGATCTAAGATCCTGGGCCGGGGACGGGAAGGCGCAAGCCGCCCTCTACCAGCACTACAGGGACGTGTACTCGGCGAGAGGGTGCGGGGAGCCGCCCAGGCTGTGCACCGTCCCGGCCCTGGCATCGTCTAGCTTTCCAATCCCGTCGCCACAGAGCCGAACTGACTCTCGGTCGGCTCAGCTCAGCAGAACCACGCTTCAGTCAGATGCGGCGGTCTAGCACTTCGACGGCGGTATCGGGGCCGGGCTACGGTCGGCTGGCCGAGAATAGTCGAAAGGGCAAGCTCCTTGATCCGGTTGAAGGTCGTCGCCGGGTCTTCACCGGAGCCGGCCGCTTCTTCAGCGGCTCGAGCGACCTGCCGTTGTAGCATGTCCACACGGGGATCCGGATGCCGCCACGTGTACATGAAGTCCTCCTGAATCAGGCTCCCCACGTGGGGTTGGATTTCCGGAATGTCAAGGAGCCATGACCCCGGAGGCAGAAGGAGCCTGATGGAGTACTGTACTGGATCGAGCTGATATACCAGATCGTGATCCTGCACGAAGTCGAGCAGCTCCAAATACCCCGACAGCGTCGTCCAAGGCGTGAAAGGCAGCAGCGAGGGGCGAAGCGCTACGTCGGCGGCCCGGGTAATCTCCAGGGCAGCGACCACGTCATCGCGGGTGTGACCCTTGTCGAGATACCGGAGAACACGGTCGTCCACACTCTCCACGGCGGACAGAACGAAGACGCACCCCAGCGCTGCGAGCTCCATGACCGCGTCACGATGCTGGATCAGGTGCTCGATCTTGGCCGTGAAGTCGAAGCTCAGCTCGGGGTGGCGGTTGCGCATCTCCCGAACAATCCCGAGTGAGTGCTTCACACCGTTCAGGAAATCTGGGTCACCAAAGTTGATGTGCTGCGCACCCATGTGCACAAGGTTGTCGATATCTGCGAGCACGACCTCCCGCTGAACTATTCGAAGCCTCCCCTCATAGACAGCGGGGATCGGGCAGTGGCGGCACCGGTGAGCACAACCGCGGCTCGCTTCGACGTGTCCCACAAGCCGGAGCTCTCCCTCGGAGGTCCTGAGGCGGGCATACTTCTCCAGGGGAGGTAGTAAGTGTCGCGCCGGCGGGAGAAACTGCTGTCGAGACAGGTTCGGCGGACCGCGCAGCTCAGCGAGAGAGACGCCTCCGGGGGCGGGCGATCCATTTTCCGCCAAGCGGTCGACGTGCTGAGTGAGCGGCGTCTCAAATTCACCGCCGATCACGCTGTCGGCTATGCCGTCGAGGAGGTAGTCCTCGTTAAGAGAAGCGTAGAGCCCGAAGTAGCAGATGTGGCACCGCGGATTCAACCCCCGGACCAGCTCACCGGCTTTGACACCGAGTCGGATCGCCGTGTGCATGGGAGTCGAGATCCCCACAAAGTCAGCTCGGTGGACCTTGGCCTCGTCGAGAACCTCCACGGCGAGATCCAGGCACTCCACTTGATGGCGGCCTCCAGCGAGTAGGTGTGCTCCAGCGGACGCCACCCCGTACGGCTGATGGCCGAGCTCATAGCAGGAGATGAGGAGCACGTTCATTGGCGAGGATACCCCATGGCGGTACATAATGACCCGCTTCGATCGTCAGATTTAAGTAGGCGTCCGAACGTAGGGGGACGCCCGGCTAGTTGATAGCGCCTTGATCACGGGCCCTCTCGGCCCTCGGCGACGAGCTCGATTGGTTCGAGGCGCATGCCGAGGCCAGGTCCCTCCTTCTGGGCGCCGAGCTCCACCCGGTCGTACCAGCGCTACGTCGACTTTCTGATCGCCGCCCCGGGCTACTCCGCGCCGTTCCAGGTGCTGCTGGCACTCTTCTACGGCGTCGAGGTGGCCTATACGGTCGCGCGCGTGGGGCCGTCTCGAGGTCCGGGAGCCGTACGCCGAGTTTATCGCCCGGTGGACCCATGAGGACTTCCAAGCCGCACCGTCATCCACCCCGCGTGTGCATCTCCCGGTGCGGATCTTTACGTAGATCCTTGATCTGATAGAGAGGGCCCCGGGAGCCCAGCGCCTTCCGATCCTCGGCCCCGCGATCGGCACGATTTGTCCAACCGCGCACGATCAGCGACCTGATCTCGTCTTGGGAGGCCCCCTCTCGCAGAGGTCGCCGAAGGTCGATCCCGTGGGCCCCGTACAGACACAGGAACCACATCCCATCGGCAGTGAGCCGGCTCCGGTCGCAGGCACGGCAGAATGGTTCGGTTGTCGAGGCGATGATGCCGAAGGTCGTCCCGTTGGGCAGCGCATAGCGGTTCGCCGGAGCCGAGCCATTGTCGAGCAGCGGCTCGATCGGTCCATAGTGCCTCGCCAGCCGGCTCAGTATCTCCCTACTTGAAACGACCATGTCCATCGTCCACCGCGTTGCGCCGCCGACGTCCATGTATTCGATGAAACGGACTTCTGCGCCCCGATCTTTAGCGAAGTCGATCAAGTCGGTGAGCTCGTCATCGTTGTACCCGCGCATAACCACGGTATTGATCTTGAGGGGTTTCAACCCGCCCTCCGCGGCGGCATCGATCCCTTCGAGCACCTCGGGGAGACGGTTGCGGCGCGTGAGCTGCTCGAACCGCTGCGGCCGTAACGTATCGAGGCTCACGCTGACCCGGTCCAGGCCCGCGCTCCGGAGGGACTCCGCCTGTTTCGCCAGCAACACACCATTGGTGGTCATGCTCAGGTCACGAACGTCCGGGTTTGCCGCTACGCGCTCCACCACATCCACAACTTCGCGGCGGAGCAGCGGCTCGCCTCCTGTGAGCCGCACCTTATCCACCCCAAGCTCGGTGAAGACATCGACGAGATCCCCGATCTCTTCGACGGTGAGGATGTCGTCGCGAGGCAACCAGACATACTCCTCCTCGGGCATACAGTACTGGCAACGCAGGTTGCATTTGTCGATCAGTGAGACCCGGAGGCTCTTGAGAGGCCGGCCGAACGTGTCCAGCATTGTGCGCCTTCTCCCGCTCAACTGCCTGGCGGCGAAAGTTGAAATCAAACGCCGCCGTGCTTCGTGGACGGCGAATCTTCGAGATTGGGACTCGCGTTCAGCGCATGGAGCGCTTGCAGCACCCGGTCTAGAATATCCGAGGATTGCTCGCTTCGCATGTTCTCTTCGTCCGCGACTTGAAGTTGTAGCGCATCGAATTTCCACCGACGCAAGACTTCGATCTTCTGTTCGCGAGTCAACTCGTCCCGTTTAAGCACATCCTCGGGACCAAGGAATACAAGCGCAGGGTTCAGCAGTGCTTTCCTGAGATCGATCCGCTTTTCGCTGTTCGCCACCTCGCAACGCTCCGACCTTATGGAAATTTAATAATTTTCTTACGTACGTTATCTATTTTTCATGCCCAGCACGAATTGGGAAAGTTATGGCACTCCTGGGGCGTTGAGGGTACCCTTCGCCGCTGGCCGCCCCGAACGCCTCCACCAGTCGTCCATGAACTTCGACCGTACGGAACAAGACACGTGCGCCAGGCTCCTGTTCGTCCTGGCGTGCCTGGTCGTCGTGGTGTACGGGCCGGTACGGGGCTGACGTGCCACGAGTACCGTTCGAAGCGCTGCCGGGCCATGGCCGCCTCTGGGTCTTTCCGGCGAGCCGGACCCTGACGCACGTCGAGGCCCGAGCATGCCTGGAGGCGGTCGACGAGTTTCTGGCCTCCTGGACGGCACATGGCCTGCCCCTGAAATCGGGTCGGGAGCTGCGCGAAGGCCGCTTCCTGCTCGTGGGTGTGGACGTCGATGCGGAGGCGCCCTCGGGTTGTGCGATCGACGCGCTCGTGAATCGCCTGGAGGATTTCGGCGGAGAGCTCGGCGTCACCCTGGTCGACCGTGCGCCCGTCTGGTTCCGGGACGGGACCGAGATCCTGACTCTGTCGCGCGCCGAGTTCCGAGCTCTCGCGGCGGACGGGGGAATCGGACCCGACGCGCGCGTGTTCGACACGAGCCTGACACGTGTGGAGCAAGCTCGGGCGGGCGCGCTCGAGCGGCCGGCAACCGAGACCTGGCACGGTCAGGCTTTCTTCAAGGACCGGATCCGGACGTGAGCGCCGGCTGCTAGATCACTGGAGCCGGGCGGCGCGAGCACCATTGTGTCGGCCGCTGCCTGCAGATACATGACCGTCGCCCGGCTTCCGGCACGCACAGGGACCCGTGACGTCCGGATGGTAGGCATGGATGCTGATACGCTCGGGAGTCCAGGGCGGGGAGAAGGTGAGCTCGCCCCGGCGCGCCCGACCCCTTCCACACCTGGGATCGCCTGCCTCGACTGCGCGTGATCCTACGCGAGTCGGAGCGACTCGAGCCGTGAAGGTAACGATGCCGACCGGCTCGGGTCAGAGCGCCGAGTCCGTTCGTCAGCGCCGGCTGGGCGTCAAACCGTGAACGAGCTCCCGCACCCGCAACCGCCGCTCGCCTTGGGATTCTGGAAAGTGAAGCCCTGACCCATCATGCTCGTGACGTAGTCGATCTCGACACCTTCCAAGTACTGCGCGCTGAACGGGTCCACGAACACCTTCACGCCGTTGACGTCGAGCACTTCGTCGTCCGCTTCGGGACCGTCCTCGACGTTCAAACCGTACTGAAAGCCGGAGCACCCACCGGGTAGCACCGCAACGCGGACTCCAACGTCACCCTCGACGCCGTGCTCCCGTATGAAGTCCTGGACTTTTTCGCTCGCCGAACTCGTCATCGTCACCATGGCGCCGACATCCTCCTGATATCTCGATCTACCTGCCGTGGAGCCTCGGGTCCGTCTCCACAGCTCTGAATACCCACCCCCAAGGGCGAGGTTTCTGGCCTGAAAAGCTATCCGAGGCGAAAGACCGGGTCAACGCCGCGAATCCGACAGGATGAGGTCCGCCGCGCGCCTCAGATCGTCGGCGACCCACACCCCTTCGGGCAGCCTCTGCTGCGCCCGGTTGCCTTCGTGTGGGCGGGGGCCCTTCCTCGACGGGCTTCGTGAGCGTGAGCATCGTGTCGGAGCTCTTCGCGCTGGGGCTGCCGTTTGTGTTGCTGTGGCTGGATCTGCTCGCGATTTGCTGATCTGAGCCGATGATGATGCGGATTCGGGGCGGTCCTACCTGGAGGGCATCTCGACTGATCATCTCACCGGCGGCCCGTGGGTGATGTGGCCTGACACCCCATACGCGCATTTGATGATTCCGGTCGCCTCCAGGTAGCCAAACCGCATGACTGGCTGGGCCAGGGGCGCTCGGGCATGTCGAGGCCCAACTGATCGCTTGCTTCACGTGGAGTCACGGCTCGGCTTCGGGAGGTGCGCTGTCGGGGTTGCCCCGCTGGGCCTGCAGGGTCCCAACCTGCCATCCCAACACCGCTGCGGCCACTGCCGGATGAAGGACGTCCGCCAGTGCCTCAGGCGTCAGCACGCCGCTCGGACGAGTGGCTTCGCAGGAGCTACGCGAACACTCCAGCCGTAGCATCCGCGTTGGTGCTGAGCCACGCCCGATCCCGCATGCGCTTCAGCGTCGGATAGATCTGACTGCGCTCGGCGAACCAGAAGTGCTGGGCTCCTTCCCCGAACTGCCTGCCGAGCTCGTATCCCGTCGACGGCTGGGGCGAGTCGATCGCTCGAGTGTGCCAGGCTAGCCGCGCCCTGACCGTTCCGACTCGCATCTCCCATCAGTTTCGGAAGGTGAACCGGGAGCGCTCGAGCGTTTCGACCAGCGTCTCCGCATCGGCTTCCACGGCGACGCCGTTCGGCTCGTCGAAGTCGAGGAAGCGGACGAGCTCGAGTTGGGGGGCGTCGGACTGGCGGCCGTCCGCCCACATCCTCACGTAGTCGCTCGCCGAGATCCGTGGCTTGCCCATGATGAGGCGCATCTCGGGAATCCGTAGGAGGCCGTCGTAGGCACGGAAGATGAGCTCCGTGCAGACGAGCCGGTCGGTCGTCTCGAAGTCGAAGTCGAAGTCGTACTCCTTTCCGCGGTGGCTGAGCGCTCGGCTGAGCGCCTCGCGCAGATCCTCGTCGGATAGGTTCGGTCGTAGGACCGCAACGGCGTCCGCCTCGCCGACCGATCGCTCCAAGCTCGTGAAGATGACGCCCTCGCCGATCGCCTCGAGAACCGCGAAGTCGTCTCCCAGCTCGTTCTGTCCCTGGAAGTCCGCCATGTGGGGAGCGGCTCGGGGATCCATCGCGACCCCGAGCTCGAGCAGTTCTTCGGGGGACCCCAGATAGAGCGCCGCGTGGGGCCAAAAGCCAGGCAACAGGGCGTTGCTGATGTACCAGTTGCGTCGCTCGATGAGGATGTCACCCGGCCGCAGCTCGGCCCTGAGAGCCGCTAGTTGCTCCGGACTGATGAGTCCGCGATGAGGGGGGCGTTCCTTGAAGCGGAACCGACTGATCGCCATCGACACCATCGGCGTGACCTCGCCCACCGGCGCGCGAATCTGCTCGCGCAGCTCCCCGAACGCACGCTTGAGCCTGCGTCTTCCGATGTCGTCGAAGACTTGCTCGAGAGCCGGACGAGCTAGCGCGGCTCGCACGGCAAGGTCGCTCCATGGAGCTCCCCGGGGCACGCGACCTTCAGCGCGATCGGATTCGAATCGGCGCTCGGCCTCCTGGAGCTCGGCCATTACGGCCTGGTTCGAAAGACCGGCGACCAGGTTGCGGAAGACGCCTGGAGGAATGCCCCATGCAAGGTCGCCGAGGTCCAACTGTCGTCTCGTCGTCGGGTCGTCCCGAAACGTGTCGTAGATCACCCAAGCCTTTTCCACGAGGAGCGCCGCGGCGGTGTAGGCCGTCAGGAACGCACGCGCTTCGAGCGGGTCGTCCGTCGTGGCTGAAGTTTCCGTATTCTCTCCGCGGTAGAGCCAAACGGTCTTCAAGAGCGCCGAGCGCAAATCCAGGTAGACGAGCAGGAGGGAATTAATCTCGTCATGATCCGCCTGGGTGAGGAAGTCGCGCTCACCGCGTAGGAATTCCGCCCTCAGGTCGGCCATTTGCTCCTGCATGCGGTCGAGTTGTTGGGCAGCCAGGAGCACGCCCCGCGCGTCACGAAGGAGCTCGCGCTGGGCTTCCGCCGGGTCGGATGCGCGCGTCTCCTGCCACGGTGAAGGGCCGAGCGGCAGCCCCTGGATGTCACGGTCTACGTATCCCCTGATGAAGAGCACGGCTCCGGCCGTCAAGACTCCGATCACCGACACGCGAGCGACCGCGTGCCAGGTGCTCCGCCGCTTGAAGTGGGCCGGGAGCGGGTCCAATCCGAGCACTTCCTCGCGGTAGCGATTGCGCAGGAGGTCGAGACTCCCAACGAGCTCGCCTTGAGCATCTCGCAGGCGAGCGACCGCCTTCAGCTTGAACCAGGAAGCTGTGCGATCTCCCAGGTGGCCGACGATCGTCCGCATACGCCTGGCGTAGCCCAGGGCGAACAGTCCCGTTGGGATTAATAGCACGGCGAGCAGAAGCGTCGCGTCATTGGAGAACTGCCACGCAACCAGGCCGATGAGCCCGCCGTAGAACAGGGAGAATGACAGCGCACCGACGAGGAGATGGCTGCCTGTGAGCCTGCTCTCTGCCTCCTCAGGCGGTGTAGATCGTCTCGCGTACGTCCTGGTCACGAGGTAGGGGAGGAGGCCCGTGACGAAGCCGAACAGCGCCGGTATGGCACCCAAGAGAGCCTCGGTCACCGCCTGCACATGTCCCAGGACGCCCGGGAGGAGTCGGGAGGGCTCCTCCAACAGCCTTCGGTTGATTCCGGCCTCCTCCCGGAGGCGGTCATAGTGCTCGAGCGTTCGCTCCAGCTCGACCACGTCCTCGGGGGCCGTGCTCTGGAAGTGATTCAGGCACTCGGCGACCCGGAGGCTGAGCTCGTCTCGCATGGCCGCGGCCTGTCTCTCACCCAGGCCCGTGTCCCGAACTCGTCGCCAGTAGACTTCTGTAATGCGCACCGCCAGAGGCGCCTTCGCCGGATCCTCGGGCGGCGTGAGGTCGGGTTCCCCATGCGCGAGACCTAGAGCTTCCATCACGCTGCGGTAGGCCCGAAGCGCGGTCGCGCGGAGGCTCTCGCTGAATCCTCGCGGGTTGTCTTTCGGGTGCATTGGACGATGCCTTCCAACGGAGCAACTGACACTCAACAGGATAGGTGCTACGCGGAGCTATGGCGACCTGAGTGGTTCACGACGCGCACAGAAACAGAACCGCATCGGGCGGGACATAGTCGTCGCAACCGCTCTCTGGGAGCGCTTCTGACTATGTGATCGGGCAGGAGAGTCCACGATGCCCAGAGCGTCCGATTCGTCGATGCGGCTGGACCGGGGGTTCCGTTGTTCTGTGAGGCGGGGATCCTGCATAGCGCTTGTCGGTACGTGGAGGCACACGGATCTTTTCGGGCGCCGAACAGCAATCCGAGCGGACCGAACGCGGCAACGCACCCCCTACCCTTCCAGGCTCCATGCCTTCCTCCTCTTTCGACATCAAGCACCTTCGCCGTCGTTGCTCGGTCGCGATCGCCCTGGCGCTGCTGGTAGCGGCCTATACCTACGGAGCTGACGGAGTGCTCACCGGTTGGTCCGATCCCCGCCGCGGCGGCCGGGCGATCGCGTACTGAACAGGGTGCGATGGGCGAACTGCGAGCGATTCTTCCGTACTTCCGACCGTACATGCGGTCGCTGTACTGGGGTGTGGTGTTCGTCTTCTTCGCCAACCTGTTCCAGATGGCGGGCCCGTACCTCATCAAGCTCGCGCTCGACGGGATGGAGGACTCCGACCCCGACGTTGCCGCGGCGCGGCTCGCGACGTATGCGGGCCTGATCGTCGCGACAGCATTCGTCGGAGGGGCGGCGCGATACGGAATGCGTGAACTGCTCAACGGGATGAGCCGCCGTATCGAGTGCGATCTGCGCGACGACTTCTTTGTGCACCTCCTCCGGCTCGACGCGACGTTCTACGGCACCACGCGAACGGGCGATCTGATGAGCCGCGCGACGAACGATACCCTCGCGGTACGGATGGCAGTGGGGCCGGCGATCATGTACACCGCCAATACGATCGTAGGCTTCGTCTTCTCGCTCGCGCTCATGATCTGGATCAGCCCACGGCTCACGCTCTACGCCATGGTGCCGATGGTCGTGTTGCCACCGATCGTGTTGGGCTTCGGGCGCATCATCCACCGCCGCTTCGCGGAGATCCAGGAGCAGTTCTCCTCGCTCTCGACCTTCGTCCAGGAGAACCTGACCGGAGTGCGGATCGTGCGCGCATACACGCAGGAAGCCGAGCAAGCACGCCAGTTCGATGCCTACAACGACGACTACCGGCGGAAGAACATGAGCCTGGTGCTCTCGGCGGGGGCCTTCCATCCGGTTCTGATGCTGATCTCCGGCATCGCCATTGTGATCGTAACGTGGATGGGGGCGCTCGAGGTGATCGCGGGACGGATGACGATCGGGGACTTCGTCGCCTTCGGCTTCTACCTGGTGATGCTCATCTGGCCCATGATCGCGCTCGGCTGGGTCGTGAACCTGTATCAGCGCGGCGCGGCGTCGATGGGACGCCTGAACAAGATCCTGGCCGTGAAGCCCGCGGTCGAAGTGCCTCTGCGGCCGGCTTCCCTCGCACACGCGCTCGGTAGGATCGAATTCCGGAACGTCTCGTTCGCCTATCCGGACACCGATCGGGACGTGCTCCGAGGCATCAGCTTCGTCGTGGAGCCGGGAGCTACCGTCGCCATCGTCGGGCCCACCGGCTCGGGTAAGAGCACGCTCGTGGGACTGCTCGCTCGCCTGTACGACCCGACGGGCGGCGAAATCCTCCTGGACGGGGTGAAGCTCACCGACGTCGATCCCGCGGACCTGCGCCTGCGCATCGGCATGGTGCCGCAGGACTCCTTCCTGTTCTCGGCGACCATCGCCGACAACATCGGTCTAGGGCTCGATTCAGAGGAGCCGCTCCTCACGGAGTCCGGTGAGCCGTGCGACGTCATCGCGCAAGCGACGGGCATCGCTCAGCTTGCCGAGCAGATCGAGGACTTTCCGGACGGTTACGGCACGATGTTGGGAGAGCGAGGCATCAACCTGTCCGGGGGCCAGAAGCAGCGCGCCACTCTAGCTCGCGCCCTCGCGCGCGACCCGCTGATCCTCGTCCTGGACGACGCACTCTCCGCGGTCGATACGCACACGGAGGCGAAGATCTTGGAGGACCTACGCTCCGTGATGAAGCGACGGACGTCGTTCATCATCAGCCATCGTGTATCGGCAGTCATGCACGCGGACGAGATCCTCGTGCTCGAGGGTGGAGAGTTGGTGGAACGGGGGACGCACGCCGAGTTGATCAGCGGCCGCGGGACGTACGCGCGCTTGCTTCGGCGCCAGATGCTCGAGGAAGATCTGGAGTCCCGTCTGGCGACCAGCTCGGGAGACTGACCCGGGCTACGCCACATGGCCAAGTTCGTCCGGCGCGGCCGACGCAGCCACTAGATCCGATTATAGATGAAGTCCGGTGTCCAGCGTGCCAAGATCGCGGTCAGCGCCGTGAGCTGGCCAGTCAGGAGTAGGATGCCGAGCCCGATGAGCATGACGCCGGACGCCTTCTCGATCACGGGAATCCAGCGGCGGAAGCGCTTGAACCCCTGGAGAAACGCATCCAGCGCGAGCGACGCCATGAGGAATGGTATCGCGAGGCCAGCGGAATAGGCCGTGAGCAGCCCGACACCCGCCCACATCGTGTCCTGGGACATTCCGTACGTGAGAATCGCGCCCAGGATCGGCCCGAGGCATGGGGTCCAGCCGGCCGCAAATGCCATGCCGACACCTATCGTGCCGAGGTAGCCTGCCGGTTTGTCGTTGATGTGGATGCGCTTCTCGCGCATGAGCGGCGTGAGCTTGAACACACCGGACAGGTGCAGACCGAGCACGATGATGATCACGCCGCCGATGCGCGCGATCCAGAGCTCGTACTGCTTGAAGAACTGTCCGAGGAACGAGGCGGAGGCACCGAGCACGATGAAGATCGCGCTGAAGCCGAGCACGAACAGCAGTGAGTGGATGAACGTCGCTTTTCGGTTCACGCCCTCCTGCAGATCCTCGAGGCTCATGCCGGTCACGAGGGCCAGATAGCTCGGCACGAGCGGCCACACGCAAGGGGACAAGAATGAGAAGATTCCCGCCGAAAAGGCGACTATGATGCCGATGTCGACTTCGCTCACGGTGTCTCGCTTTCCTGTTCGATTTCCATGTCGAGTGCAGCAATGCGCTCCTCCGCCCGCGCGCGTCGGGCCTGAAGATACGCACGGATCCCCGTCGTGACCGCAAGCCACGCGGCCACGGCCCATACGATCCACCCCACCGCCGTCGGGAAGAACCACGCGAAGATCGCAACCGCGGCGATCATCACCGATACCGTCCCGAGCACCGTGCGGTCTTCGCGGCCCAAAGGCCGATCACCCGCAAGCGCCTCACCCAACGCAGCGCTCGCCCTTACAAGTGGGGCGAGAGTGATCTGCCCCGGCGGGTTGCCCAGCGTACGGATCTGCTGCTCCAACCGCTCCGGTACCGTGCCCTCCGGATCGAGCGATGCTGTCCGCGTCAACGACTGTGAAGACACGGGGTCAGGCACGACTGCTGTCCGGCCAGGAAGCACGATCTCGGCCGAGGAAGCCAGATCGGCGACGAACAACCCCTCGAGCTGCATCGCCAGGTCCGCATCCAGAACGCCGACATCGAGCTCCCAGTTCCCCATCAGGCTGGCCGAGTTGAGGTTGCTCGACCCGACACGGCACCAGAGACCATCGACAACCGAAGTCTTCGCGTGCATCATCGGCCCCTGCCACTCGAAGATGCGCACGCCCGACTCCAGCAAGAACCGATAGCCGCCGCGGGACAAGCTGCCCACCAGCGGCCAGTTGTTGTGGGCGGGTACGAGGATGCGCACGTCGACGCCCTGCTGTGCTGCAGCTCCGAGCGCCTCCGAGATCGACCGCGGCGCGACGAAGTACGCATCGGTGATCCAGATGCGCTGCCTCGCGCGCGCAGCGACCAGGTGGAGCGTTCGATACACACGCGTCTTGCCCGGCTCCCCTTCGATCAACCAGACGGGCGTCTCGCCCGCGTCAGGCGGGTGCGCAAGCGCCTGCTCCCGGACGATCGGCTCGCCGATTTCGCCCCAAAGCGACTCGAACGCGACGGCCGCCGCACGGGCCGCCGACCCACGTATCTCGACGCCGGTGTCCCGCCAAGGTGCCTCGCTCGAACTGCCGGCCCACTCGTTCCCGACACAGAATCCACCGACGTACGCGACCTCACCGTCAACGACGACGAGCTTCCGGTGATCGCGCTGGAGCACGCCGAACGCATCTCCCACGCCTAGCGACGGCCGGTTGAACGCGCACACTCGGACACCCGCCTGACGCAGCGGTTTCCAGTATTTGCGAGGGGTCGCCCAGCAACCGATCCAGTCGTACAGCAGAAAGACCGGCACGCCCTCTCGAGCCTTCCTGACGAGCGCCTCGCGGAACGCCCTGCCGACGCGATCGTCTCGGACCAGGTAGTTCTCGAAGTAGACGAAGCGTTGCGCCGAATTGATCGCCTCGAGCCAGATCTCGAACGTGTTCGGGCCCTCGAACTGGAGCCGGATGCGGTTCCCCTGCAGAGTGGGAGATCCGGTCGCGCGCTCGATTTCAGACCACGGGAAACCCTCAGCGGGCCGCGGTGGCACGGCGGAGGAGGGCTTCACGGCGGACGGTGTTGAATCGAGCGTTTCAGGCACTCGTAGGGTACCATTGGAAAGAGATCGGGGGCGACTGCTCTCGAAAGGTCGAGAGTCGCCTACCCCCGATCAACCCAGTGTGAGCCTAGGCTCGATCCATCACTCGGAACGCAACGCCTCCATCGGATCGACCCTCGTGGCCTGTTTCGCGGGCACGTACGCGGCGAGCAGCGCCACAATCGCCAAGATCACCCCCACGCCTGCGTACGTCGCGGGGTCGGTAGCCTCGACCTCGTAGAGGAGGCCGACGAGGAAGCGCGACAACGTCGCCGCAGCGACGCCACCCACCAACAGCGCGCCTCCGGCTAACAGCGCGCCTTCGCGAAGTACCATGCGCAGTACCTGCCCCCGTTCCGCCCCGAGCGCCATGCGCACCCCGAACTCGCGGGTCCTCTGGCTCACGCCAAAGGCGAGAACGCCGAGCACGCCGATCGCCGCGATAACGAGCGCGAGCAGCGCGAACGCAGCGAAGAGCGTCGCGTTCAAACGCTCTGGCGCAATGTTCTCGGCGCGGAGCTCCGAGAGCGTGGTGACGTTGTCGACCGGGCGATCCGCATCGAGCCCACCCACGATCTCGGAGACGCGCCGCGCGAGCGGACCGGGTTCTCCGCTCGTGCTGACGATGAGGCTCTGGCCGGCAATGCCCTGAGCTGCTGGCCGATAGATCGTGTGCGCGCCCGCCACGGACAGGCCGTATTCCCGAGTGTCTGCCGCGACGCCGACGATGCGGGTCCATGCACCCCAGGTACCATTGAAGTTCTGCGCCGCGATGCGACGGTTGATCGGGTCCTCATTGGGGAAGAGGTCCTGCGCCATGCGCTCGTTGATGATCGCGACGGTGTCGGAGCTGGCGTCATCCATCGTCATGAAGCCGCGGCCCGCCACGAGGGGAATGCCTACTGTCTGGAAGTACTCTGGCGAGATGAAGTTCCGCTGCACCATGGGGCTCACCACGCCCTCGGGATCCAGCCCTTCCACGCGGACGGTCAGGGGACGGAGTACGGTGTTCGGGCTCCACGGGGCCCGTGAGGCGTGCGCCACCGTGCGCACGCCCGGGAACTGGCGAATCTCCTCGACGACTTGATCCATGAGCAGGAGGTTCTCAGGCGCGGACATTCCGGTCGTATTCGGTGCCTGCATCGTAACCACGTTCTCGTATGCGATCCCGGTGTCGAGCGTCGTCAGGTTCACGAGGCTACGCACCATCAGCCCGGCACCGATGAGCAATGTGAACGACAGCGCGAGCTGGCTCACAGCCAGCAAACGTTGCAGGTGCTTCTTGGATAGGCCGACGACCCCGCGCGCGCTGCCGGCGGCACCGGCGGCGTTGCCGAGCCCCTGAACACCTGGCAGCGAAGGCGCCCACGCGAGCAGAACTGCGACCCCCACCGCGATCCCGATGGTGAAGAGCAGTACTGGCACTTCGATGCCGATCTCGCCCGTGCGCACCGTGAACCGGTTCGCGTATTGCACGAGCAAATCGAGCCCCGAGACCGCTAGCAAGAGACCGAGCCCCGCGCCCGCGAGCGACAGGACCAGATTCTCGGTGAGCAGTTGGCGCCGGAGTCTTCCCCTCCCGGCTCCCAGCGCCGCACGAACGGCGAACTCCTTCTCACGCCGCACGATGCGCGTGAGGGTGAGATTGGCGACGTTCGCGCACGCCAACAGCAGCACGAGCGCCACGGTTCCCATCAGGATCAAGAACGTGGGACGAGCATCCCTCGTGAGCTCGTCCTGCCAGAGTGCGGAGACGATGTCGAAGCCGGCCGCGTCGGGATAGGCGTCGGGGAACTGCTCGAGCATCGGCGCCTGCAGTGCCTTCAGTTCGGCTTGCGCCGCCTCGGCGGACTGACCCGGAGCCAAGCGAGCGAAGATGTCGGTCATGCGGTGGTTACGCTGGTCCTGCATGGTCGCGCTCTGGTAGTGCTCGTTCGTCGCATAGTTGACGAAGAAGTCCTGCTGTCCCGATCCAGTGTAGTGCGTGCCCGGTTCCAGTACGCCTACGATGCGCGTTGTCGTCGGCGCCGAGAAGGCGTACAGGCGGACCGTCTTGCCAATGACGTCGGGATCCGCGCCGAAGACGCGGGTCCAATAGTCGTGCGTGAGCAGAGCCGCCGGTTCGGCGTCGTCGCCATCGTCCTGCGGACCCAGCAGTCGCCCGATCGCCGGCGTGAGGCCGAGCACGTCGAAGTAGTTCGAGGTGACCAGGCCGCCGACCGCCCGATGGGGCTGGGCATCGTCGCCGACGACCGTGAAGCTCCAGTCGCCGTACTCGACGAACTGGTCGATCGTGCGGGAGCGCTCTCGGTAGTCCTGGACCTCGTTGAACGAGAAGCGAGCGTTTCTGACGCCCGCCTGAACAGCCGGCTGACGCACGTACAGGATCCGGTCCGCGTCCTGGTACGGGAGCGGCTCGAGCAGCACACCGTTGACGACGCTGAAGATCGCCGTATTGAGGCCGATTCCGAGGCCCAGCGTCAATACGAACGCGACCGTGTATCCAGGGGTCCGCACTAGGCCACGTACGGCGTGACGAAGGTTTCGCACCATGATGATCCCCTATCCCCACGTCCACATCACTCGGCCCGGGACGATCCCGGCACCGCTTCATCGGAGCAGAATGACGCCAAAGGCCGAAAGCGTCTTGAACGATTCCAACGTCGGCCTCAGCGCGTCGAATTTCAAGTCCGGCCGGCGGCGAGGGCCGTGCCAGTCACATCGTCAGGCGGCTCTGGAAGCGATAGCTGATGATTTTGTAGACCAGCTTCGCGACCATGAA
The DNA here is from genome assembly GCA_022560615.1 of Gemmatimonadota bacterium. Taxonomy (NCBI): domain Bacteria; kingdom Pseudomonadati; phylum Gemmatimonadota; species Gemmatimonadota bacterium. The sequence continues at coordinate 79,390 of JADFSR010000003.1, read as the reverse complement.
GTCGGGTGCGTGTAGACCCGGCGTGGGCGCGAGCTCGACCACGTCGGCCGCAATGACGTCACGTTCCGCGAAGACCCGCTTGAGAAACCGGAGCGTCGGGTACCAGTCGCCGCCTCCTGGCTCCGGAGTGCCTGTGGACGGCACGAGAGAAGGGTCGAAGTAGTCGACGTCGAAGGTGAGATAGACCTTCGGCCCGAGCGCGTCCATCGCCCGGTCCATCCAGCTGTCGTCCGCCCACATCTCGTCGGCCCAGATGAGGGTCGAGCCACCATGCGCGCGCGACACGTCGACCTCCTCCTGGCTAACGCCTCGCACTCCGACCGCGCACACGTCCGCGCGGCCAAGCACGCGCGCCATTGCTGACGCATGCGAATCGCGGGTGCCCTCGAACTCCCCCCGCAGGTCTGCGTGCGCGTCCATTTGCAGAACCGTCAGCCGTTCCTCATGCCGCTCGGCCTGCGCAAGCACTGCCGGGGAGGAAATCGAGTGCTCTCCACCCAGCATGACGAGAAAGCGATCACCGCACACGTCGGCAACTCTGCCGTACGCCCGCCCGAGTTCTTGCATCGCTGGCTTCGCGCCGGCCCGGGTCAGTTCGAGCGAAGGAAGCGTATGGACACCGAGCACGCTGCCCGGCTCGCAGTCGAACTCCTGGTCGTGGAGCTCGACGTATCTGGAGGACTCGATGATCGCCCGAGGCCCGCGACGCGTCCCACTACCCCACGATGTGGTGGACTCGTAAGGCACCGGAAGGATGACCGCCGCCGACGTCTCGAAAGCCCCGCCGACCTCGTCGAGGCCCAGGAAGGTATGCGGCAGCTCCCACGACAACTCTGCCAACTCTGGTGGGACGCCTGGCGGAGCAGACAGAGCCGGGCCCGTGTTGCCGCGGCCGGCCACTTCCGGATCTCGTCGATTCGGCACTACCTTGGACCGCAGCGGACCGTCAAACCGTCTCGATCGGACAGGTCAAGCCTTCGCTCGGAAGCTCGACACCGGCTTCGCGGCACTCCTGACAGAGACCGTAGATCTCGAGCCGATGTCGGACCGGAGCGAAACCGTGCTCGCGCCGCACGCGCTTCTCCACGCCGTAGAGCTCGTTGCTCTCGAACTCGGCGACGCTTCCGCAGCTGAGGCAGATGAGGTGCTCGTGGATGGGGCGCACCGAGAGGCGGTGCTCATACCGTTTGAAGCCCTCGCCGAAGTCGTGCTCCTCGACGAGGCGGCTGCGGACCAGCAGGTCCAGAGTCCGATAGATGGTCGCCTTCCCGATCCGCTCACCCCGTGCACGAAGATCCTGCTCGATGTCGTCTACCGAGAGATGCTCGTCCGAGGCGAACACGACTTCCGCAACCGCTTCGCGCTGATGCGTGACCGGCAGCCCCTGTTCACGTAAGAAGCGTCCAAAGAGCCGGATGACCGGATGTGGGGCTAGGAGCGAACTCACGGATATCGCGCTTCGAAAAAGTCCATATCGACCTCCTCCAGCAATTGCTCGAACTTCTCGGCGGAACCGTGGATCTCCACTTCGCGAGCCTCCCCGAGTCCCTCCCCGCTGCGGCGCACGACTCCGGCCATTACGCTGGGAAAGCGATCGGGCGGCGCCTCTCCTTCCTGAGTGAACGACGCCTCGAACGTCACGCCCTTTCCGGTGTGCTCCGCTGTGTACGCCACGGTGATCATCACCCGTCGGTCTTCACCGACGAGGAAGGTACTCACAGCAACCAGGCCCTGTTCCCGCCGTCCCCGCCGAACCGGAGGGAAGATCCACAGCCGGTCGACCGCGTCCACACCGAGGCGGTCGCGCACTCGGATGAGCGACCGAGGCAGCGCCTCCGGAACACCTGGGTCGGCCGATCGGTCCTGCGCTCGAGACTGCGTCATCCGTCCTCTTTTTCTCCTTTGGCTGCGTCACGTACGACGGCCTTGCGGGTGGCCCCCACGACCCGCTCGATCGCGTGGTCCAGCGGACCAGGCACCATCGCCCCAGACGCCTTCACGTGACCTCCGCCGCCGAAGCGGCGAGCGAGCTTATTCACGTCCACCAGCCCTTTGGAGCGGAACGACACCTTGATATCGCCCTTGCTCGTCTTTCGGAAGAGCAGTCCGACTTGGGTTCCCTCAATCGACCGCGGGACATCCACCATACCCTCGAGGTCGTCTGCGGTGGCATTGAGCTCGTCGAAGGCCTCGTGCGGCACCGTCATCCACGAGATTCCATGCTCCGCATCGTATTCCAGCGTGCCCAGTGCGTGACGCAGAAGCTGGTACTTCTTCAGGGGCGCAGCGCCATAGACGCGCTCGTACACACTCTCGGGCTCAACCCCACGCTCGATCATGTCCGCCACGATCCGGTGGCTCGCAGAGGAAGAATTGGAGAACCGGAAGGAGCCGGTGTCGGTCAGGATCGCCACATAAATGCCAAGCGCGATGTGGTCTGTCCAGGGACCGTCCGCGGCATGGATGAGGTCGTATACCAACTCTCCGGTGGCACAAGCTTCCGGATCGCGGACAGAGATGCCTCCGATCGCGTGCTCACCGGACGACGGGTGGTGGTCGACGACCACCGTCGGAAGATCACGGATGAGATCGCGTACACGACCGATCCGTGGCACCTCACCGGTGTCCAACACCACCGCGAGGTCGGCCTGGTCGCACAGGTCACGCGCTTGGGACGAGCCCGCTGGAACGATCCATTCCTCACGCTCGATCAGGAAGCCTAACGAATCCGGAAACGGCGTCGGATTGATGATCCAGACCTCGGTCCCGTTGGCGCGGAGCCACGACGCGACGGCCGCTTCGGAGCCTGCCCCGTCCCCATCAGCGTTGAGGTGGGTCGTGAGTACCGCCCGCCGCGAAGCCAGCAGCGCGTCCCTGGCCTCGTTGACCATCGCCGCACGCGCCCGTGGCGTCCGGTAGCTCAAGTATGGTCTCCTGACCCTCGAGGAATAGATCAGTGAAGCTATCTCCATGTCGCTGGAAGCCGCTACCGCCTCCACCCCCTTCGCACCTTCGCCCAAGTGGACGCGAGATGCACCAGATGCGACGAAGCCGTGCCCACGGTTCGACCGCCTTCAAGAGCCGTGAGCAGCGCCTCTGGTCGGTTCGGGTGTGGCGGCACAGCGACGTACGCCCGACCGAGCTCGCCGAGCGTGTGCGCGTCCGAGCCGGCGCCTCTAAGCCGCCCGTGGCGCTCGGCCAACTCCTCGGCGAGCTCGTTCTGCCGCGGCTTGTGCAAACGCGCGTTGAAGACCTCGACGACATCACAGAGCGGGGCCAGCGTGTCCACAAGGCGCCCCCCTTCCCCCTTGCCCCCCGCATAGGGGTGCGGAAGGTATGGGATCCCGCTCTGTTCACGGATGCGTTCGATGGTCTCCCTGGCCGGCGTGCCTCTGGGGATCTCCTCAGACAGATACAACCCGATCACGTCAATGCCCTCGGCGGTCTTCACCTCTTCGCCTGGAATGATCTGATCCGTGTGCGCCTCGGCCATGCGCAGCGCCACGTCCAGTCGGTTGTGGTCTGTGATCGCGATCCGACCGAGCCCCCTCAGGAGTGCGCGCTCCAACACCGCCTCGGGATCCGAGAGACAGTCCCAGCTCCCCTCCGTGTGCAAGTGCAAGTCGATGCGCAGCGTGGCCTCTTCGCCCGTCCCGACGCGCAGTTGCCGCAGGACGTCGGCGGCCGTGTCGCGCAGCTGGTCGAGCGTGCCATCGTTCGTGATGACGAAGTCGGCCTTCGCTCGCTTCGCTGCGGGATCCATCTGTGCAGCCATGATCCGCCGGGCGTCGACGGAGCTAGAGCCTCGCAACTCCACGAGGCGGCGAAGTCGCTCCTCGTCCGGCGCGTCGACGAGCACGATGCGGTCGAAGTCACCTTGCCGGTCGGCCTCGAAGAGCAGCGGGATCTCAGACACGACGAGCGTCGCGCCCTCCGCCATCCGTTCCGCGAGCCATAGATCCCGGAGCTGCCAGATGATGGGGTGCACGATGGACTCGAGCCGCCCACGCGCAGCCTCGTCTGAAAAGACCAGCTCGCCCAGACGGGGCCGGTCGAGGGCGCCGTCCGCCGTGAGGAGCTGCTCACCGAACGCCTCGACCACCGCCTGAAAACCGGACGTACCGGGCTCTACTGCGCGCCGAGAGAGATCATCGGCGCTGATCACCGGCACGCCCGCAGCCTCCCACACCTCCGCAACCGTCGACTTGCCCGATGCGACGTTCCCGGTCAGCGCGACACTCAGCACGAGTCGTGCGACGCTCGAGTCGACGAAGTCCAGGGAGCGTCGTTTATCGGCCCCTGCGCTCCCGCAGCGTCACGACTGAGAAGTCGTCTTCGGTCGAGCGCGTCCGGTCCGGCCCCACCGAGACGATCGCCACGGAGTCGGCCCATACGCGCAGCTGATAGCGCGAGCCCCAAGGGTCCTGCTTCATGTCGTCGACCAGGTACCGGTAGTCGAGCCACCCCGACCAGTTGCGCCGGTCTGGGAGCTTACCTGTGAGTCGCTCGTGCTCCACTACGTTCCCTCCCACCTGGGCCATCTCCGCTCGGGTGCTCCACTTGACGATGGGAGCCATGACCGGTGCGGCGACATTCTGCATCGCCTGGCGGGAATCCGGGAAGTAGTACGCCGCCACGATTCCGAGCAGGATGAGCAGGAACAGTCTAGCCACCCACCCTCCGCTTCATCTGGGCTCTCATGTGCGCCGTCCACCGCAGATACCGCTCGATTTCTTCATCGCTCGGGGTCGCACCGGCGTCCCCGTACGCGGTCTCCATGCGCCAGCGCATATACGAGCGGGGCGGGACGGGAAGGAAAGGAGGCCGCAGGTACCAACCGCGAGCGCGAAACGCCCAAGCGTTCGTGAGCATGTACGGAATCGTCCGGGGGCGCCGTAGCGCTAAGCCGGCCATCTTCGAGTACAGCGACAAGATCCTTGTCCTTCGCAGCGGAGATCGGCCCCTGGGAGGCAGGTCGATACTCCAAAGTTAGGTAGCCCGATACGGCACCACAACGATCATAGAAGGGTGATCCGAACGGGGGGCGGGCCGCGCGACCCACGCCTAACCGCGTGGGTGCCTCGCGCTTGCGCGCGTTCAGGCAAGGAACGACGGGGAGTCGTAGCCGAGCGGGCACCGCCGCCGAAGGCGGTGGTCCGACGAGGAGAGACGCAGCATCAACCGCGCAACCGCCATGTGCCCAACACCATGGCTGATAGGATCTTACCCCTCTGTGGGTTGGGGTGGCACGGCCCCATCTCCGTCGTTGGAGTGTCTCGGAGGAGCTATGGCTACGCCTTCGCCCCTCTGGGGCCGTGGCACCCGGGGACCCGTGCGACAGCACGGGTGGCGGCCCACCACCCGTTCGGATCACCCTTCTAGCGCGCCGGCTACATATGTTTCCTGTCCAGGCACGGTTCGCGCCGCTAACCTGGCTCCTCCTCTGAACCCATCGGGCGCATGCCGAACCGCCTCTCCAAGGAAACGAGTCCGTACCTGCTGCAGCACGCGGAAAACCCCGTCGATTGGTACGCTTGGGGGGAGGAAGCGCTCTCGCGGGCCCGCGACGACGACCGCCCAATCCTGCTCTCCATCGGGTACTCGGCGTGCCACTGGTGCCATGTAATGGAGCGGGAGTCGTTCGAGGATGCGACGGTCGCCGCCTTGATGAACGAGCTCTTCGTCAGCATCAAGGTCGACCGTGAAGAGCGCCCGGACATCGATCAGATCTACATGAAGGCTGTGCAGGCGATGACCGGGGGCGGCGGATGGCCGCTCACCGCGTTCCTCACGCCGGACGGGATCCCGTACTACGGCGGCACGTACTTCCCGCCGCTGCCCCGACACGGCATGCCGTCGTTTACGCAGGTGCTGAGAGCAGCCGGGGACGCGTATCGCGCGCGCCCTGAGGAGGTACGGAGTACAGGAAAGCGCCTGATCGAGGCGATGAAGCAAGCTGCTGGCGGCCTGACCGCTGAATCGGACACGGGCACCAGAGAGGCGTTGGAGGCGGCATACCGGGCGCTTGCGAACCAGTACGACAGCGTACACGGCGGATTCGGGGAGGCGCCGAAGTTCCCGCAGCCGGTCACGCTGGAGCTGCTGATGCGGCATCACGTGAGGAATGGCGAGCCCGCAGCGCTGGAAATGGCAGAACACACGCTTCGTCGGATGGCCGCGGGCGGGATGCGAGATCACCTGGGTGGCGGATTCCATCGGTACTCCGTCGACGCCCGCTGGCTCGTGCCCCACTTCGAGAAGATGCTGTACGACAACGCCTTGCTGGCGCGAGTCTATCTCGACGCGTACCGGCTGACCGCGTCGGAAGATCTCCGCGACGTCGCGGAGGACACGCTGGACTATCTGGCGACGGACATGCGTTCGCCGGAAGGCGGTTTCTACTCTGCACGCGACGCGGATTCGGAGGGAGTTGAAGGGGCCTTCTACGTATGGACCGCGGAGGAGATACGAGATGTGTTGGACGCGTCCGCCGGAGCGCAGGACGCCGAGCTGTTCCACCGCGCCTACGACGTTTCACCGGGCGGAAACTTCGAGGGCCGGAACATCCTGCATCTTCCACACGACCTGGCCGCCATCGCCGGGTCCGTGGAGATGAGCGAATCGGACCTCCGTGAACGAATGCGAGCCGCGCGCACGACTCTGCTGCAGGCCCGTGGAAGCCGCGAGGCACCGTTCAGGGACGAGAAGATTCTGGTCTCCTGGAACGGGATGGCCATTCGCGCGTTCGCGGAAGTCGGGGCCACTCTGGGCCGTTGGGACTACGTGGACATCGCCACGGAGGCGGCCGACTTCCTGTGGACCGAGTTGCGCCCAGAAGGTGAGCTCCGGCGCGTCTTCAAGGACGGTGAGAGCAAGATTCCCGCATTCCTCGAGGACTTCGCCGCCCTAGGCAACGCGTTACTCTCGTTGCACGCCGCCTCGCTCGATCCGCGTTGGCTCACGGCGACCCGCACGCTTTGCGAAGACATCCTCGGGCGGTTCTTGAGTGCCGAGGACGGCCTGCTCTACGATACGCCCGACGACGGTGAGCGCCTGATCTTCCGGCCACGAGACCCCATGGACAACGCGACTCCGTCTGGAGTCTCCCTGGCCGCCGAGCTGCTTCTTCGAGCGGGGCATGTCTTCGACCACGCACGGTACCGTGATCTGGCACTGTCGATCTTTGGAGGAGACGCCGCGGCGTTGAAGCGCTTCGGGCCCGCTTTTGGACGCATGCTGTCGGCCGCGGACCGGTCTCTCGCGGACTCCGTCGAGGTGGCGATCATCGGGGACCGAGCAGACGACGCCACCCGCGAGCTCGTGCGAGCGGCACACCAAGGCTTCGCGCGAAATCTCACGATCGTGGGGCGCGCGCCCGACGAGTTGGTAGCAGGCGTGCCGTTGCTCGAGGAGGCGCGTGGCCTCATCGACGGTTTTCCTACCGCGTATGTGTGCCACGGGTACAGTTGCCGGCAACCGGTCACGAGTCCCGACCAGGTCCGTGAGCAGATGACATCGCTTGGCTAGCTCCGCGAAGCCGTCGTCAACCCTGCCGGCGGGGCCGCAGCCGGCTATCTTTCGGGGTTGAAGCAAACACCCAGCTCGGACGCCATGGCGACCCAAGAGAACGAGGTTCTGGAAGCTCACGATCTGGCGGGACTCTCCTCCGAGCAGCTCCTGCGCTTCTACCGCACGATGGTGACGTCGCGGCGCCTCGACGATCGCGAGATCAGTCTCAAGCGGCAGAACAAGATCTTTTTCCAGATCTCCAGCGCGGGTCACGAAGCGATCGGCGTCGCGGTTGCCGAGCACTGCAAGGCCGGACACGACTGGTTCTTCCTTTACTATCGAGACCGCGCCGTGACGTTGGCGCTGGGACAGACACCCCTGGACCATCTGCTTCAGGCCGTGGGTGCGGAAGCGGACCCGGCCTCAGGGGGTCGGCAGATGCCCGGGCACTACGCCGACGTGCGCTACAACATCGCGAACACCTCGTCGCCGACCGGAACGCAGTTCCTACAGGCCGTGGGCGCCGCCGAAGCGACGACCAAGATCCCGCGCATCCCGGGGCTGCGCGAGCGAATCGAGAGATTCGAGGACGACGAGATCGTCGTCGTGTGCGCGGGCGACGGTACGACGTCCGAAGGTGAGTTCTGGGAGTCGCTGAACTCGGCGTGCAACCTCAAGCTGCCGATCGTCTACGTGATCGAGGACAACGGCTACGCGATCTCGGTACCCGTCGAGGTGCAGACAGCGGGCGGCAGTATCTCGAAGCTAGTCGCGGGCTTTCCGGGTCTACACATCGTCGAGTGTGACGGTACGGACATCGTGGACTCCTATCGGGCGGCGGGTGAAGCCGTCGCGTACGCCCGTGCTCGGAAAGGCCCGGCCTTCATTCACGCGCACTGCACGAGGCCCTATTCGCACTCGATGTCCGACGACGAGCGCGCCTACCGGACGACGGAGGAGCTCGCTGAGCAAGAGGCTCGCGACCCGCTGACCCTGACGCGAGCATTGCTCATCGGCGCGGGGATCGCGACGAGCGAAGAGCTCGATGCGCTCGAAGCCGAGACCGAGGCCGAAGTCGCCGCCGCAGCGGACGAAGCACTCGCCTCGCCGCAGCCAGACCCCAGCACGGCGATGCGCCATCTATACTCGGAGGATGTGGACCCGACTTCCTCTGACTTCGATACCGAGGACGACCCGCAGTACGCAGGCGACAAGTTGCTCACGATGGTCGACCTCCTGAACTCGTGCCTGAGCGAGGAGATGGAACGTGATCCACGCATCGTCCTCTTCGGAGAAGATGTAGCGGACGCTTCGCGTGAGGAGGCGTTGAGCCAGGTCAAAGGCAAGGGCGGCGTCTTCAAGGTCACTCATGGCCTTCAGCAGCGGTTCGGATCGGAGCGTGTGTACAACGCTCCGCTCGCGGAGGCGAACATCGTAGGACGCGGCATCGGGCTAGCCCTCCGCGGCATGAAGCCCGTCGTCGAGATCCAGTTCTTCGACTACATCTGGACGGCGATGATGCAGATCCGGAACGAGCTCGCGACCATGCGCTACCGGTCGAACGGCGCGTTTTCCTCTCCGATGGTGATCCGCACTCCGTACGGCGGCTACCTGAAGGGTGGAGGGATCTACCATTCGCAGACGGGTGAAACGCTCTTCACGCACTGCCCCGGACTGTATGTCTGCATGCCGGCGACCGCAGAAGACGCGAACGGTCTCCTGCGCACCGCGATCCGTTGTGAGGACCCTGTGCTCTTCCTCGAGCACAAGCACCTCTACCGCCAGGTCTACAACAAGGGCCGCAATCCGGGGCCCGAGTACATGATCCCGTTCGGGAAAGCGAAGGTCCGACGTGAAGGCTCGGACATCACGGTGGTCACGTGTGGCGCGCTAGTGAAACGGAGCCTCGACGCGGCGAAGATGGCGTCGGAGCAGAACGGCATCGAGGCAGAAGTGATCGATCTGCGCACTGTGAAGCCGCTCGACATGGAGCGCATCGCGGATTCGGTGAAGAAGACCAACAGGGTCTTGATCGTGCACGAGGACAGTCTGTCCTGGGGCATCGGAGCGGAGATCGCGGCGCGCATCGCCGACGATCTCTTCCCCTGGCTGGACGGGCCGGTGAAGCGCGTGGCGTCGATGGACACCTGGGTCGCCTACGCGCCACAGCTCGAGAACGTCATCCTGCCGCAAGCGCCCGACGTGCTCGAGGCGATGGTGGAGCTGGCGGCGTACTAGAAGGGTGATCGGAAAGGGGGGTGGGCCGCTCACATGGCGGTTGCGCGGTTGATCCATCGTCTCTCCTCGTCGTCTCGACGACTGGCCGATGGAGGTGCCGGGCGGGGGGATCGTGATCCGAGACGTAGCCGGCGACCTGTATCACGTCGCGGATCCAGAAAAGCTGGATGCCAAGAGCCGTACCTGGCTGTGGGCGTTCGTCGATTAGCCGAATCGCGACATCGCGCAGCGGCGTCGCGATTCGGGGCCCGGGCTCTCCCGCAGAGCCCTTCGGGACGCTACGCGTCACGAGCCCGGGTCAATGGCCGAGGAGAACCATCCACGCGATGTTGGGCTATCGATCACGCTTCTGGTAGCGCTGGGCAGTGGACATGAACGGACAGTTCAGAATCTGTGCGATAGCGGCCGGCGTGGTGATACTCTCCTTGGTCGCACCGATTGCCGCCGCCGCCCAGTTCGACGACTGGCGCAGGGTACACTCGGGTCCCGACTACGACTTCCTGGTCAACCCGGGTTCTCTCGCTGCATCTCCAGGGGACGTCGACTCCCTGAGGGTGCATCGTGTGATCATCAATCGCATGCTCGTCCGACAGCGCGAGCCTGAGCGGCGTCGCCTGGTCGCCTGGCGGAGGGCAGCCGGGCTTCCGACCGAGGGCTACGACGCGTACGCGTCGACCGCAGAGGTGCTGGAGATCCGCTGTTCGACCGGACGCTACTCCGTGTGGGAGTCCACCGACTTCGACGAAGAGGGCAAGAAACTCGATAGCCGGCTGAACGAGCGCGCCTGGCGCGCACCGGCCGCGCCGGACTCGGTTGCCATGCGGGCAGTAGCGAACTGGGCCTGTGCGAACGCGGGCGGCATCGGCAACCAGCCGGTCAGCCGTCCCGACGCTGGCGCCCGTCCGCCGACGGCGCCCAATTGAGGGGTCGACCACCGGAACCGAGGAGCCCCATGCGAAGCGTCCGCCGTCCCGTCCTGGCTGCGATCGTCGCCGTCCTGGCAGCTACGACCCTCCTTCAGGCTCAGAGTCTCCGGCACACGTCGCCCGAAGACGTCGGCATGTCGTCGGAGCGACTCGAGCGCCTGACGCAAGCACTCCAGGACTACGTCAACGCCGACCGCCTGTCGGGTGTGGTCGCGATGGTGCTGAGGGACGGCAAGGTGGCCTACCTCGAAGCGTTAGGCGCGCGGGACGTCGAAGCCGGCGCCCCGATGGAGCCGGACGCGATATTCCGTATCGCGTCCCAGACCAAGGCACTGGTGAGTGTGGGGATTCTCGCGCTCCAGGAAGACGGCGCGCTCCTGATCTCAGATCGCGTGGAGAAATACCTTCCGGCATTCGCGAATCACAAGGTGGCGGTGCGCAGCGAGGGTGGGGGCCGCGAGATCGTCGACGGGAACCGCCCGATCACCGTGCGCGACCTGCTGACGCATACGGCCGGGATCGGATATGGGTACGGACCGGCTGCCAGCGCGTGGGGCGCGGAGGGCATCCAGGGATGGTACTTCGGCCACAGGGACGAGCCTGTGCGTGCCACGGTCGATCGCCTTGCCAAGCTCCCCTTCGACGCGCAGCCGGGCGAACGTTTCGTCTACGGGTACAACACGGACATTCTCGGCGCCGTGATCGAGCAGGTCTCCGGGCTTACCCTGGAAGACTTCCTGCAGACCCGGATCCTCGATCCTCTGGGCATGAAAGACACGCACTTCTATTTGCCGGACGACAAACGAGACCGATTGGCGGCCGTGTACAATCAGGACGCCGACGGCGCGATCGTGCGCGCCCCCGACGGACCCGGCATGCAGACCCAGGGACAATACGTCGACGGACCTCGGAAAAGCTTCTCGGGGGGAGCAGGTCTCCTGTCCACGGCGGCAGACTACGGGCGATTCCTACAGATGATGCTGAACGGCGGGGAGCTGGACGGGACCCGGGTCCTGTCTCCGTCCACCGTCGCACTGATGACTGTCGACCACATCGGGCACCTAGGTATTCGGACCGGTGCGGGCGTGGGGTTCGGGCTGGGCTTCCGTGTGCGTACGGACGTGGGAGCCGGAGGCGAGGCCGGGTCCGTGGGGGACTACGGCTGGGGGGGTGCGTACCACTCCACGTACTGGGTCGATCCGGTGGAGGACCTCGTCGTGGTGTACTTCACGCAGATCATCCCGGCGACCGGCCTCGACGACCACGCCAAGCTCAGGGCGCTCGTATACTCCGCGATCGTCGAACGCCGCGCCGGAATGTAGCCAGCCGAATCGGCGCCCCTGGTGGGGCCCGCCCGGACGGCTCAATCGGATCGCAGTCCCACCGTCTCCAGGATGGCTTCGAAACGAGGATTGCCCCGAAGCGGCCGGTAGATGGGCCTCACCCAGAGCCAAACGAGGTCGGCCGCACGGACTTCGACCGCCTGCTCGAGCAGATCCAGCGCGCGATCTTGCTCGCCGAGCCCGAGGTAAATCTGAGCCTTGAGTACCGGCGATCCATAGCCCTCCGCCGAACGGGCTTCGAGCGACGCCAAAAGGTCACGCGCCTCGTCGGTCTTGCCGCCTGCCGCGTAGGCGCACGCGAGCGTCGCGAGCACTTCACTGCTCGAGTCGGTCAGTTGCGAAGCGAGACGCAACGAGTCCACGGCGTCGTCCAACAGCCCGAGCTCCATCTCCGCCTGCCCTCGGAAGAACGCGGCCATTCCAAATCGGTCGTGCACGTCGAGCACCTCGGAGAGTACCCGCACCGCCGACTCGTACTCGGCAGAATAAAGGGAAATCACGCCGAATGTCGTGGCTATCGCCTCGGACAGCGGATCGAGTTCGCCGGCCCTTCGGTTCGCCGCGCGCGCCTCTTCGAACCGGCCCAACGGCGTGAGCAGGTTCGAGGCCAGCCACTGGTGCGCGACGGGATAGTTGGGCTGGATCTCGATCGCGTGACGGAACTCCTGCTCGGCGCCCCTCCAGTCCCAGTCGTAGAGAGCTTTGACGGTTGCCAACGCGGTGCACGCCTCCGCCAGTCTCGGGGCCAGGGAGAGCGCCCGGGTAGCGGAGTCGCGTGCGAGCGGCATCACATCGTCCGGCTCGCCCATGCCGTACATGCCTAGGGTCACGTAGCTGTCCGCGCGACCGGCTTCCGCGAGAGCGAATTCGGGGTCGTGTTCCAGGGCGCGGGCGAAATACTGAATGCTCTTCTGCAAGCCGTCGACGGTGCGCCGGCCCCACAGGTATCGACCTTTCAAGTAGAGGTCGTACGCTTCCACGTCAGCGGTGGGCTTCTGCTCGAGGCCCGCCTTCTCCTCGGCTGACAGCTCCGCAGCGAGTGCCTGGGCGATCTGGCGGGACACGTCAGACTGGATGTCGAAGATGTTCTCCAAGGGATGGTCGTAGCTCTCCACCCAGAGGTGTCGATCCTCCACGGCGTCGATGAGCTGAGCCGAAATGCGAACGCGACCGTTCGCCTTGCGAACACTCCCCTCGAGCACGGTCGCGACTCGCAGCTCCGCCGCGATCGAACCGATTGGCTCCTTGCTGTCCTTGTAGCGCATGACGGAGGTGCGCGAGACCACCCGGATGTCACGGATGCGAGACAGGCTCGTGATGATGTCGTCAGTCACGCCGTCCGAGAAGTAGTCGCTGTCGTCGTCCGCGCTCAGATTCGCGAAAGGCAGTACGGCGATCGAACGGGGCTCGACGTCACCCGCCGTGAGTGCCGGAGCTCCGGTGACCAGCGCCTTCTCTCGCGGGAGGTCCTCGTCCTTCATCACGCCCTGATCCGTCAGTTCATAAGCCCACGCGAGTAGGAGGGCGATCGGGAAGCCGAGGATCGCGATAACGGTCACCGTCGTGAGCGTGCCGTAGGGTAGCCGGAGCGCCTCCTCCAGTACATCCGCCACCTGGATGACCACGAACGCCACCACCGAATACGTCGCGCCGATCTTGAAGACTTTGCGCCGCTTCAGCTCTCCGAGCAGAGACGTCTTTCTTGGAGTGCGTGCCATCGTGCCTGTGCGGTGACGGAGGAGAGCCGTGCCGCCAACAACTTCGATGGGAGCGCGCGTTCCATCAAGCAAGCAGCCCTCGTCGGGGAAAGTGAATCGACGCCAGCCTTTGCGTGCGCGACGCGGGCGACCTAAGGTGCGGACATGACTACACTACGCTCTCTTCCGGCTCTCGCGCTCGCGCTCTTGGCGAGCAGTGGTTCACTCGACGCCCAGGTCGTCGCCTACGTCGGCGCGACGGTATGGGACGGCACCGGATCGGCGCCGATCCGCGACGCCACGATGATCGTGGAGGACGGCCGCATCACCGCGATCGCCACGGCAGGGGACGTGCCCTCGCTTGCGCAGATCGTGAGGCTGGATGGCAAGTTCATCATCCCTGGTCTCATCGACACGCACGGCCACGTCAGCGGCCGATGGGCGCAGGAGGGGGTCACCGGCGAATCGGACCGCATCCGAGGGGATCTCGAGCTCTTCGCCAAGTACGGCGTCACTACCGTGAACAGCCTGGGTGATGGCGACGCGGTCATCGCCGTTCGTGACGCCGCGTCCCCGACCGACCCTCGGGCGCGACTGCTCGCGGCCGGCTCCGTGGTCGCCGGGAGCGACCCGGCCGCGGCACGCGCGGCTGCGATCGCGAACGCCGAAGCCGGCGTCGACTGGCTGAAGCTCCGCGTCGACGACAACCTCGGCGAGGGACGGAAGATGCCGTGGGATGCCGTGCAAGCGGTATTCGACGTCGGTGAGGAACGGGGCCTACGCGTCGCCACGCACGTGTTTTACCTGGATGACGCGAAGAGGCTGCTCGAGATGGGGACAGGCCTGGTGGCGCACTCGGTGCGCGACACCGACGTGGACGAGGCTTTCATCGCCGCGCTCATCGACAGCGGGGCTTGTTACGTGCCGACGCTCACGCGCGAACTGAGCACCTTCGTATATGCCGAACGACCCGACTTCTTCGACAATGATTTCTTCACCGAATTGGCCGACGAGCGAGAAGTCGCCAGACTGAGCGAGCCAGCCTTCATGGAGCGCATGAGACAGAGCTCGGCAGCTGCCGGCTACCGCGTAGCGCTTCGGCAGGCTCTTCGGAATTTGAAGCTCCTCGTCGACGCAGGCGCCCCCGTCACGTTCGGCACGGACGCCGGGCCGGCCGCGCGCTTCCCGGGGTTCTTCGAGCACCTCGAGTTGGCGCTCATGGTCGACGCGGGTCTGGAGCCAGAACAGGCGCTGATCGCCGCGACGAGCCGTGCGGCGGCGTGTCTCGGCCTGGAGGACGTGGGTACGCTCGAGGTCGGGAAGTGGGCGGACTTCATCGTGCTCGCGTCTTCGCCGATGACCGACATCAACAATACGCAGACGCTCGAACAGGTGTACGTGGCCGGCAAGCCGATGCGCTGACGGACCACCACGCGTGCATCCAACGGCACGGAGCTAGCGGGCGTCCCCGCCCCTACGCGTCCACACCACGATCACACCGCAGCGCGTGCCGAGTCCGGTAAATCGCTGCGGCACCTGGCCGGGCGTCGGGTACATCTCGACTGCCTCGATCTCGTGTGGCGGGATCAGCTCGTCCAGGGAGGGAACGTCCTCATCTGCCGGCGGTTCGATGCCCTCGATCGTCGGCGCACCCGGCTCGTTCCTCGACCCCCCAAGTCGCACCATGTCGCCGTCCACGTACAACGACGGGTAGCAGCGGTCGCCACCCGCTAGCGTGAGGCGCGTGAAGACGATGCGCCTCCTGAGGTCGCCGCTGAGGGGGTCGGTCCAGCTGCGCACTCCGGGTGCCCGCTCGAGCAAGTCGCTCGTTCTCGCCGGTGCGACGGCGTCGATGTCGTCCCGGCGGAGGAAGAGGCCCGGGATCGAGGTCGCTCTGGCGTAGAAGCCCTCTCGCTCGAGTCGCGGGACGCGGCCGTCCACGATCACGATGACCGGTTCGATCTCGATCGCCTCGGACGGGAGCAGAATCTCGACCCGCCGCGTGCCCTCACTCAGATCCAGCGCCTCACTCACGGCGCCGGTGTACCCGAGGCGCGCGACGCTCAGGTATGCGACCGGCAGGCCATCGTCGAGCACCATCCTGAACTCACCTTCGGCGGTTGAAAGGTCGGTGGCGACGACTTCGCCGTCCTCGTCGAGCAGCCGGACTTCAACATCCTGGAGTGGCTGCCGACTTTCCCGAGCGAGCACAGTGCCCACGATCGCTGGCCTCAGGACGCCAGGCACCGCCAGGGGGCGAACAGGCGGGGGCGGAAGCGTGAGGTCGATCTGGACGAAAGATTCGGGCAGAACGCTCGCTTCCGCTACCTCCGACCGGGATCCGCCACGAGACGCACGAACGCGGGTCACACCCTCCGGGGCATCGCACAGAACGTAGGCCCCGTACTGGTCAGAGATGTCGGTGATCGGTAAGCTGTCCGGCCCGAGGGCGTCGAGCACCTCCACCGTCGCTCCGCCTATGGTGAGTCCCTCCCGTGAACGGACCACACCCACGAGCGCACCCGCGCCTTGCTCGCCACACGAGAGGGCTAACAACGTCTCCCACCGCGGCACCGCGAGATCCACCTCGAGCTCCTCCCCCGACTCGGCTACGATGGTGGTCCAACCAGGGGTCACGCCCAAAGAGTCGAGTCGAGGGTGGCTGAATGTCAGGCGGTGCATACCCGGGTGCACATCATGCAGCTCGAAGCGCCCCGAGAGATCCGAGTTCGACCGTGCCGCCCTGCCCGCGATCCTCACCTCGGCTCCGGGTAAGACGCCGCCGGAGACACTGTCAAAGACAAGCCCGCTGACGGTCGCCGGCACGATATCCGGAGTCCAGGAGAAACCGGCCCCCTCGACAAGTTCGACTCGATTCCCCACTTCGTGGATCAACGAGCGGTTGCCGCGGCGGATCGCGCCCGGCGTACCCACGCGTCCGCTCGCCATGGGCGCCTGGATGAACCACTCGCGAACGATCCACCGCCCATCGGCGACCTGCGCGAATCGCACTTCACCGCGGGCACGGTTCGCACCGGCGATCCGCAGCCCCGTATAGCGGAACTCCACGCGGTCGAGACGGCCGCTCGCTTCGTCGAGCCAAATGACCCCTTCGACATCCGGCCGGTCACGCTCGCGATCGGGTTCGAACCGCAAACCGACGAATGCGGACCCGTCTGCCTGGTCCTCGACTACACGGAAGCAGTGGGTCTCCAGGAACTCATCCGAGAGCAGCACCGCCGCGTCGGGCGCATAGTAGAACAAGAATCCAGGATGTGACT
The DNA here is from genome assembly GCA_022560615.1 of Gemmatimonadota bacterium. Classification (NCBI taxonomy): domain Bacteria; kingdom Pseudomonadati; phylum Gemmatimonadota; species Gemmatimonadota bacterium. The sequence continues at coordinate 62,396 of JADFSR010000003.1, read as the reverse complement.
GCACGTAGCCGTCGCGCACCAGCTCTTCAGGAGGCAGGCTCTGCACGGAATTCGCTCCCAGGGTCTCGCGCTGCTCCCGCTCCTCGAACAGAATCTGGCTCGTGCGGGGCGAGATCTGGCGGTCCCAGACCGAGACTACGAAACGCAAGTTCACTTGGGCTTCAGTCCAGGTGGCGGCTGCGAGCGCCTTCCGGGCCTCGTCCCACACGACCTGGGTCATTCCTCCGGACTCGTCTATTCGACACCGTCCGGCCTCCGCTTCGACCTGAAGGCCCTCGAGGGTGATGGGCTCGGTCTCGACCGTCACGTCGATCGATGCGATGCCGTTGTCGGCCACGCTGACGCCACCGATGACCACGGTCGCGAAACCGATGCGCTCGACACGGATCTCGTAGGTGCCGCCCGCCGGAGCCTCCAGACGAAACCGTCCGTCCGCGGCGGTGAGCCAGCCGCTACCGGTCACTCCCGTGTCGTTCACGAGACGCACCATGGCACCGGCGACCGGTCCAGCCCCTCCCTCTTCCAGCACTCGACCGACGATCCTCTGGGCCTCGAGCGGACCATGCCCAGCCGCTAGAGCCAGCAGCGCCAGCCCAGGGATCCATCGCCTATGAGCCCTCAGCGGTACCATGCGGTCTCAGCCCGCGGGGCCGTCAAGCGGATTCTCCAACACGCACGCCCTTCCGTCCTCCACGACAGTACCAAAGCCCGGACCTGGAATAGGTCGACGGAACCGCACGCCCGCAAGCGATACCCCGTGCCAATCCCAACTCGGCCACATCGCCGCCGGGCCTAGGTCGACGGCAACGCGTACCTCTCCAGGTAGTTCAGGTCGAACTCGTCGTAGGTGACCACGTACACCGAGTTGCTTCCAAACCCGATGACCCGCTTGCCGTGATCGAGCGTGACCGTACCGGTCAGGGAGCCGGCCCGGTCGAAGAGATCGTACGTCGTGGGCTCACCCGCATCCACGTGTCGCTGGACCCAGGCTCGGTTGAGCGGATCGACGATCACCCTACCACCGTACACGGGCGGCTTCCGGTCCGGCCACTCGTATTGGTCGATCTCGCGCCGGCCACCCACCCCACGCTGGAAGCTCATCTGCATGACGCCGTTATTGATCATGACCTGCATTCCAACGCCACCACCACTCCGGCTCTGCGCCGCGACGTACTCCTCCTTTTCGGCTGTGCCGATCCGCACGGGATCGAACGGCTGCGGGGCGCCACGAACCACTGTGCCATCCGCGCTCACCCAATCGATGTGGTAGTCGAGCGTGCGCGCCACCACGACCGAGCCGTCGGCCGCGACGCCCCACGCGTCCTGAGGCGAGAGCGGGATCGGGCTGATAGAGACGCTGCGGTTGTTCGCGCCACCGGACTCGGTCCGCCTCCGTTCCTGGCGTTTCACCATCGCGACGGTGTCGACGCCTTGCCCCGTGCTGGAGATGCGAAGAATGGCCGCGGAGTCGGGAGTCGGTCCACTGAAACCCATTCCAACTGCCTCCGCATAGATATTCCCTTCCCCGTCCACGCCGCGTGGCATCGCGAGCACCAGCGGACTGTCACTACCGGGGCGGGGGTCCCCCGTCGCGATCGGCCTCGTGTCGACGAACTCGAGATCCGCATCCAGTGTGGTGAGTCGCCCGTTGCCCAGATCGACCAGCAGAGTCGAGCCGCCGGGCAGCGGCCACACCGCGTCGGGCTGTAGGTACTCTTCGGGGCCCTCCCCCTCCCGCCCGATCACGACCCGTGTGCCCGCGTTCATGTCGACCGCATACAGCGCGTTGCTCAGAGGATCGGCTACGAGCACACGCCCGTCCGGAAGCTCCCTGATGGTTTGGATCGACCCGAAATCCTCGGGAAACACCGCGGTGGGCGAGCCGAGAGACAGCTGAGCCCGCACGGGCAGAGGCGCGAGCAGGACAACGGCGGTTAGGAGGACTGAGAGCATGCGTGGGGCTGACTGAGACTGTACCATCGAGTGTATCGCTCCGATCGAGGGGCGGTGACAGAAACTACGGGTGTAGATGCAGGAGGGGACCCCAGCGGTTGCCTCCGCGCGGAGGTTGCCTGACGCGCACGACTTCGAGGACCACGCTCCCGCAATCTCAGATGCCGGCATACTATGCTGCGTAACGTATCCCCGACCCCACGGACCCATGGCCCGCTATCTGACTGAACTGATCGGTACGTTCTTTCTCGTCTTCACGATCGGGATGACCGCCGTGGCGGGATTGGCGGCGGCTCCCATCGCGATCGGCTGCACGCTCATGGTGATGGTCTACATGGGTGGTCACGTCTCCGGAGCGCATTACAACCCGGCGGTGAGCGTGGCGATCTTCCTGAGGGGAAAGCTCGAGGGGTCCGAGCTCGTGCCCTATATCGCCGCGCAGATCCTCGGCTCCTGGCTTGCCGGGGGAGCCGTTCTTGTGATCACGGGGTCGACCTTCGCGCCGGCACCCGGCACCGATTACGGCACGCTTTCCGTCTTGATGGCCGAAGTCCTGGTCACGTTCGCGCTGGTGCTCGTGATCTTGAACGTGGCGACAGCCAAAGCGACGGAGGGGAATTCTTACTACGGTCTTGCCATCGGCTTCACGGTGCTCGCGGGCGTCTACGCGGTCGGACCGGTCTCGGGTGGCGCGTTCAACCCGGCGGTCGGCATCGGACCGATCATCGTAGACTTGCTCGCCGGGGACGGTTCGATGGGTAACCTGTGGTTCTACATCGTCGGCCCCCTGGCCGGCGCCTCGCTGGCGGTCCCGGTCTTCCGGATGCAGAACCCCGAAGGCTCGGAAGGCTGATCGCAACAGCTGGCGCTCCCCCGACCGCGAGTTCGCGCTCTTCTTCTATGGCTGGCCCGTGGGAATGCTCGCTACACGCGGGAACGGGGAGTTTCGATTCGTCTACGACCGAGACTGGACGATCCCTCTTTCCGGACAGTTGCCGATTCACCCGGAGGGGATCGCTTCCTACGAAGGACCCGCTATGCCCGCCTTCTTCGAGAATCTACTTCCGGAGGGATGGACCGAGCGGGTCGTTCTACGCCACTCGGAGAGATCGTATTCTGGGCGCAGGTGAGGCTGAAGCGCGCCTTCCCACCTGCGCTAGGCGCTGGCCTCGCCGGCCCCACTCCTCGGTACTCGGATCGACTCCACGAGGCGCTGCACGTGCGCAGGTGGCTCGGGCGTGAAGCGCGAAACGGTCATCGTCACCGCGAAGTTGAGCAACATGCCCACGGTGCCGATACCCTGCGGACTGATCCCGAGCCACCAGTTGTCGGCGTTACTGAGCTCGGGATGCATCAACGTGAACCAGACGATGTAGGTCCCCGTGAGCGCGATGCCCGAAACCATGCCGAGAATCGCGCCTTCCCGCGTCGTGCGCTTCGAGAAGATGCCCAGGATGATGACCGGGAAGAAGGACGACGCCGCCAGGCCGAACGCGAACGCGACCACCTGCGCGACGTAGCCGGGTGGATGCACCCCCAGATAGCCCGCGACGAGCACGGCGGCTCCCGCCGCGATGCGCGCGGCGAGGAGTTCTCCACGCTCGCTGATATCCGGCATCAGAGACCGCTTCAGCAGGTCGTGACTGATCGCTGACGACACGACCAACAACAGACCGGCCGCGGTCGAGAGCGCAGCCGCCAGGCCACCCGCCGCGACGAGTCCGATCACCCAATTGGGCAACTCCGCGATCTCGGGGTTCGCGAGCACCATGATGTCATTGTCTACGAAGAGCTCGTTCGTCAACGGGGAGTCGGGCCCGACGAACTGGATCAGGCCGTCCCCGTTGGCGTCTTCGAACCTGAGCAGGCCCGTCTCCTCCCACTTGGTGAACCACTCCGGAACCTCCGAATACGGGGTTTCAGACACGCTGTTGATGAGGTTGGTGCGCGCGAACACTGCGATCGCCGGGGCGGTCGTATAGAGCAGCGAAATGAAGACGAGCGCCCAACCAACCGAGAGGCGAGCGTCCCTCACGCGGGGCACCGTGTAGAAACGAATGATGACGTGCGGTAGGCCGGCCGTGCCGACCATGAGCGCCGTCGTAATGAAGAAAACGTCCAGCATGGACTTCGTTCCCGACGTGTACTCCGCGAAGCCCAACTCCTGGTGGAGGCCGTTCAGGCGCTCCAGCAATGGAATTCCCGACGCCTGATCGACTCCCCCGAACCCCAGCTGCGGAATCGGGTTGCCGGTAACCATGATCGACAGGAAAATCGCCGGCACCATATACGCGAAGATCAACACACAGTACTGAGCGACCTGCGTGTAGGTGATCCCCTTCATGCCTCCGAGCACGGCGTAGAAGAAGACGACCGCCATGCCGATGTACACGCCGGTGTTCACATCCACTTCGAGGAATCGCCCGAAGACGATGCCGACGCCCCGCATCTGGCCGGAGACGTAAGTGAACGAGATGAAGATCGCGCACACGACCGCGACGATGCGCGCGGTCTGTGAGTAGTAGCGGTCGCCCACGAAGTCCGGAACGGTGAACGCCCCGAACTTGCGCAGGTACGGCGCCAGCAGCAGCGCCAGCAGTACGTATCCCCCCGTCCATCCCATGAGATAGACGGAGCCATCGTACCCCATGAAAGAGATCAGACCCGCCATCGAGATGAAGGATGCGGCGCTCATCCAATCGGCGGCGGTCGCCATGCCGTTCGCGAGCGGAGACACGCTCGTCCCCGCCACGTAGAAGTCCTTGGTGGAGGAGGCGCGGGACCAGACGGCGATGCCGATGTAGAGCGTGAACGAGGCCGCGACGAGCGCGAGGGTCCATTGCTGAGCGGTCACGTGTCGTCCCTCTCGCCCACGTCGAACTCCGTGTCGAGCCGGTTCATGAGCCTCACATAGACGAAGATCAGAACCACGAAGACGTAGATCGCACCCTGCTGCGCGAACCAGAAGCCAAGCGGGAACGCAGTGCCGGGCACGGTGATCGTGTTCAGCGGCTCGACGAGAAAGATGCCGAAGCCAAAAGACACCAGAAACCAGACGGCGAGCAGGATTCCGACGTAGCGGATGTTGCGCCGCCAGTACTCCGCGTGGCGGGCATTGTTCTCGTCGGCCATGGGTCCTCTGGTATCGGGAGTTTCTCGGCGGGGCAGACTAGCCGGCTCAGTGGGCCCCGTCCATCTCCCCTGCCTCAATGGGCACGGTCAGGCGCTTGGCAGAGGGCATGTGCCTGGCGCGGCCTGGAGATCCAACTCATGGGTCCACCGTAGCGGTAAAGAGTCCCAGCGCGATGTACTTGTCGCACACGGCTTCGGCGTACCTCGAGGAAAAAAAGCGGCCGGCAGAAAAAACCGTACCGCCTCGAGCACTCTTGGATTCGACACCCGGCAGCAACGACCGGACGGCATCGATCTGCTCGTCGCTCTGCGGCACGATCACGACCTCGTACATCGTGCGCTCACCGGCCGAGCCCGAGACGTATTGCGTGATCAGTCCCGTGAGCTCCTCGAGCACGAGCTCCTCCTCCGTTGAGACGTGCGCGTCGGCTTGCACGAACAGATGCAGAACGTCCAGCAGTTCCTCCGCCTGCTCGGGCGGCGGTGACACCTGGAGGTATGCGACCACGTGCTCCCGGAGTGCGACGATGTCGCCCTGCTCCTCCACGTCCCCCTCCCGCAGTGACGGAGGATCGACGCGCCACCGGCGCGCGAACTGCTCGATCATCTCGATCTCGCGCGTGTCCACATGCTTGTCCACCGTGGCCATCGTCTCGAAGATCCGGATGAGTTCGTTCGCTCCCTTGGGCTGCACGAGCGCCTTCACTAAATCGGCCGACTCTTTGCGCTCGAGTCGGAGCGCACCGAGTACGAGCCCCGTGAAGCCTCGGCCCCTGTACTGGCGCACGAAGAGTCCGGAGCCGATCAGGACGAAGACGATGCCCGTCCCGATGCTGATCACAATGCGGATGGCGGACGCCGGATCACGTTGGATCACGACGAAGTGGATCAGGAACGGCAAGGACGTGGCCAAACCCAAGAACGCCGCCGAAATCGAAATGCTCTCCGACACTTCCTTCACCGCACGCCTGGGCCAGAGCTTGTTCACGACGAGGTATTGGCCCACAAGGTGAGTCAGCACGCTGATCGTGAGCAGAACCTCGATGAGGCCGACGAAGACATTCATGCCAGGCTCCGGCACAGGGGGTCTACCAGCATGAGGACCTCTCTCGGGAAGCTCCGAACTTCTCTAGCGCTCGGATGACTTGGGGACTCATGCGCCGGCTGGCAAGGCGTCTTCGACGCCGGCGGCAAACGTCGAGAGCGCGTCCCAGTACGACTGGCCGGCAACCTCGGCTAGATCGTTGTGTCCCGCGTCCTCGACCCACAGTGACGAGCGCCGATGCGCTGGCAGGGCCTCGAAGAGTCGCCGCCCGTGCCACGGCGCGATCACTTCGTCCCGTTGCCCATGCACGACCAACACGGGCGCGGTCACGTCATCCAGCTTGGCGAGGCTCTCGAACTGATCGACGGGCAGAAGTCGGGCACGAGTGACGACCCGATACACTGACACGAACGAGCTCTCGATGATCAGCCCGCCAACCGGCACTCGGCTTGCGAGGTCGATCATCACGCTGCCCCCCAGCGAGCGCCCATGTGCGACGATCGCCGCCGCGTCGAGGTGCAGCTGCTCGCGCAGGTAGCGGTAGGCGGCGTCCGCGGCGGCGTATGTGCCCTCTTCGGTCGGCTTCCCCGTGCTGAGGCCGTAGCCCGGGTAGTCGAAGGAGAGGACGGAGATCCCGAGCTCTGCGTATCGCTCGGCGTGGCTGAAGCCGTCTCCAAGGTCCTCCGCGTTGCCATGCGCGAACAAGACGGTGATGGCTGCTCCGGGGGTCTTCAGGTGGAACGCCGCAATCTCGTCTCCTGTCGCGCTCTCGAGCCGAACCAGCCCCTGCGTGCCCTCATCATAGGACGGCGCGGGAGGGAAGAAGATGAGACGGTCCACGAAGCCCGCCGCCATTAGGGTTGCCACACCATACGCGAGCACCGCGAGCCCGAGGCCACGAGTAGCCAGGGAGCGCGCGCGTCTGAGGTCGAGCACTGAGGCCCCGATCCGATCCGAATCCGGCTGGGACACGTCACGGCCCCGTCAGCGGCCGCCTCCCCACGGCTTCTTCTCGACATTGTCGATGGCACGCTGCGTCGTCGCGGCCCGCGTCGCTTGCCGCGTCGCCAGGTTGAAGCGATCACCCGGTGCCAGAAAGTAGAACTTCCCGTCTGTACCCGTGGTCGCCCCGCTGTCGTAGATGATCGCGTACGACTCGCCGATGACCTGGAAATTGTCGCCTTGTACGACGATCGCCGTGTTCTCATCGAGCCCGATGCCGAGCAGCTCAGGGTGCGCCTCGATGACTTCGATCATGTCGAACTGACGGTTCCGCTTGAGCACGTGCTGGTCGATTCCCACGTTGCGCAGATAGCCGAAGCCTACCTGATGGTCACCCATCATTATGGTATTGGTGCGGGTATCGCCCCGGACCAGAAAGGAGCCCTGGATCGACGCTCCGGCGGATGACCCGCCAATCACTCCCCCTCGATCGAGAACCTTTCGGATCTCATCTTCGGTCTTCGTGCCGGCGTAGGCATCGACCAGGTGCCACTGCCGACCTCCGAAGAAGTAGACCGCGTCGGCGGTCTTGAGCGGCGCGACGAAGTCATCGCTGTCGGCAACCGAGCGATCCGTGGTATGCAGCACGGTCATGTTGCGCGCGCCGTTCTCGCGCCAACGGTTCAGACCCTGGTAGTACTGGTCGTACTCCGCGGCGCCGCCGGCCGTAGGGATCATGACAATGTGAGCATCGGGCCCACCTGCGAGCTCGATGAAGCGCCGATAGATCTCTGGAGAGCGGAGCGCGCCGCCCACGATCACCAACGAGCCGTTCTCCGGTCCCACCTCTGGCGGCGCAGACTGTTGCTGCGCGAGTGCCGGCATGGACATCGCCAGCATGAGTGTGACTACCCATGCCAACAGGCCGCCGCGAGCTGTCTTCCCGAGCATTCTCATTCCTCCGTTCCGTAGACAAAACGCTCCACTTCACCGTGGACGCGTTCTATGGTTTCCGCCGAGGGCGGCGTAGTATAGGCCGACACGTTCAACGCGACGGCGGTGTTCACCAGCAGACCCCAGAGCCCGCCGTGCATGCCGAGCGGATGCGGTGATACCACGAGTGTGACATACAACGTGACGAGCCCGGCCGCGATTCCCGCGACGACGCCCGCACGGGTCAGCGTGCGCCCGCCAGGGAAACACACGCCCAGAATCGCCGGCATCAGCTGCAGCGCCCCCGCTCCCGAAAGCGTGACGAGCACGACCAGATAGTCGAACGTACCCACCGAAAGCAGGTAGCCGATCACCAGCAGTCCGACCACGATGGCGCGACCCACGTTGATGTAGTGGCCCTGGCTCTCGTTCGGCCGGATGAAGCGCTGGTACACGTCCCGCGTGAGCACCGTCATGTTCGCGTGCAGAATCGAGTCGAGCGTCGACATCGCCGCCGCGGTCGCTCCCGCGAGAATCGCGCCGGTCAGCCACGGATTCGTGTAGGCGAAGAGCAGCTCCGGAAAGATCCGGTCCGCCTCCGCACCCTCGAGGCCGGGCATGACGAGCGCGCCGCCCAACCCGACCATCGCAGCCGGTATGTACAGCGTCATCAGATAGATGGGCGTCGTGGCACCGAGCAGCTTGATCGTCTTCCCGTCGATCGCCGTGTAGTACCGGATCATCATGTGCGGCTGGAAGACGATGCCGAACGAAAGCGTGATCGTCATCCCGATCCACATGCCCGGGGTGAAGAAGCCCTTCGGTCCCGGGAGCGAGAGCAGGTCGGGCCGCTGTTCCGAGACGGCCCGCCACAGTTCCAGCGGACCCCCGAAGAGCTCGTAGGAGAGCACGAGCGCCCCCACCCAGATCGCGACGTACATCCAGATCCCCTGCAGCACGTCGGTCCAATAGACCGCCCTGAGCCCACCGGCCATCAGGTACACCGCCGCAACGATCAGCAGGACGAGTGTGCCGGCTTCGAAGCTGATCCGGTCTCCGGACGCCACGTTTATGATGTAGCCGAGCCCCTGCGCCTGGACCTGGATGTAAAGGATCGTGAAGACCACCGAAACGACGGCAACCGTGACGCGCACGGCATCGGACTCGTAGAAGTCGGCCAGCATGTCGGCTGGCGTCATATATCCGAACGCCTTGCCCAACGCCCAGATGCGCGTGCCGATCACGTACGTGATCGCCCCTACCAGCAGCGTCCAGGTTCCCGCCGCCCAAAAGCCGACGCCGTGCGTGTAGAAGAAGCCACCGGAGCCGAGGAACGCGAACGAGGAGTGGAAGGACGCGACGACCGTCAGATAGAGGACGACGAAGCCCGCCTTCCGCCCGTAGAGCAGAAAGTCCTCCATGTCCCCGGTCATGCGCCGGTTCGCGACGATACCGAGCACGATCGTCAGCGCGAGGTATAGAACGATCATCCCCGTTGCGACGACCCATGCTTCCATCAGCTGGACCCTACGCTAGACGCCACGGCGGAACGCCCAGATGAGCACCAAGATCAACGCCGTGTACACCGCCAACAGCGCGACGTAGAAGAAGGGCAGCCCGAAGATCCACGGGTCCGCGCGGTTCAGCACGGTGTGGGTCATGGGGGGCATCGCGAGCAGAAAGAGCACCAAGAACGCGACGGTGGCGGTCCGACCATCACGAGTGCGGGGGAGGAAGTGAGATCTCGGCGGGGCGTTATCGCTCATGGCCGGCGAAGATGGGCGCTGCGGCCTTGGCGCAGCAAGGGCGGCTCGCCCGCTCGACCATGGCAGAGCGCGCCGACCTTATAGCTCCACACTCCCGAAGCGCTGCGCGACTGGACCGCCGAGCTACGCCAGCGCTTGCGAGCTACGCCAGCGCTTGCTTGACGTGGGGTCGGTAGCACTTACGCTGTACTCGTGTCTCATCAACTCCTCATCGTCGACGACGACGATCAGATCCGGACCGTGCTTTCGGAAGCGCTGGAGTCGGAAACCCTGAGTGTCCGCACCGCCGCTTCCGGAGAAGCGGCACTTGAGGCCTTGAGTGAGAGCGAGGCGGACGTCGTGCTCTCAGATGTCCGGATGCCCGGCATGAGTGGGCTCGAGTTTCTCCGGGTTCTCAAGGAACGCGACCGTAGGCCCAGCGTGATCCTGATGACCGCGTATGAGGATCTCCCTACAGTGGCCGCGGCCATGCGTGACGGAGCGGTCGAATTCCTGATCAAACCCCTCGACCTCACCCAGCTCCGGAGCACGCTCCGGCGCGTCCTCGCCGACCTCGAATCCACTGAAGGAGGGAGGAAGCGAGGTCGGGACACCACGGACCCGTCAGGAGTCGCCGAAACGGGCGCCGAGCCGCAGCTCATCGGACGCGATCCCTCCATGATCGAAGTGTTCAAGCTCGTTCGCTCGGTCTGATCGATCACGCGCAGTAGCAGCTCCACGTAATGGGTGAGCTCACTCGCCAACTCCTGCGCCTCAGAGTCTCCCAAGTGCTGAACACACAGGTAGTTGGCTGCCCGCTGGGCATAGCCTACCACCTTGTGACTCACCTTGAGCAGGTCCCGGTACGCATCCCCCCGCTTGCGCTTGCTCCCCGTGTTCTCGATCGCCAGCATGCGCCGCTTCGCTCGCCGCCTGTGGTCTGCCCAAAGCCCGAACCCGAAGCGCTTACCCGCTCGCTTCAGCAGCCGCGTCAGCACACGCACCCCGTCCCACAGCAGGTTCGAGTCCGTCGGCGCGTGGATGTTCGCCTCCACCACCGTGGCGTCGATGCGTACCTTGCGGCCCCGTTCCACGCCGCTCTCGGCTGCATGCCGCAGCACGATCCTCTGGATCCGCTCCAGCGTCTCGGGCCGTACCTTCTTCAGGTTCTCCGCCAACGCTGAACGTGAGGGTGTCGAACCCAGTGCGCCGAGGCGACAGAACGTCCGGTAACTCGCCGAGTCCGCCAAATGGTACGACAGCAGCTCGTAGCTGAACTCGTTCATCTGCTTGAGCACGAGAGCGCGCAACACCTGGTCCCCACTCATACCGCGCGCGCCCCGCTCCGGATGGCACACGCCACGCACCAGGTCTTGCTCGATCAGCTCCGCCATGTCAGGATGGCTATCCAGGATCTGGCTCATCTTCGCCAGTTCGCTAGCGTGTCTGTGCTCGATCCAAGGGCGGTCCAGTGACAGCTGTTCGTGACGGCGCATTCGGTGGTCTCCCCTGTGTGCTTGTAGGCTGTGATTAGGCATCAACAACCTACGCGCTACACATGGATAAGGCAACCCCCGGATGCGCCGTTACTCGTTGTCTCTTATGCGGTTGTGAATTTCCGGATGCGAACTAGCTAGGCCTCGAAGGGTTGGAGGTGGCGGTCGAGCGCGAAGCAGACAGGGAACTTCGGATGTTCGGCCACACGGCTGAAAGCCTTGGAGCACGTTGGATGGGTCGGAAGGGAATCGACAAGATCATTCGCATGGGGGATGGTCCCTCTCGGGGCGGTTCAATTAGCCTCGTCTTTCAGCAGGGTCTCCCCCTTCACGAACCAGGAAACAGCCGACGCCCAATGATCCCGCCCATGCTCCGCCATGGGGACCAGGACATACCGCGGCCCACGAAACCGGCACCGATGCCACCCAGCCGCCGTACCCGACAGGGCCAGCTCCCAGCCGATCTACCGACCACGCAGGTCCACGACCACACCCCTCTACCCCGTGGTCCGGCATCATCACGCGTACATCGCGCAGGACTTCGACGACTCTGATCGATCTGGTAGACGACCGTGAGGAACGACCTCGGCGCCAACCTCAGAGAGATGAGCGAGCTACCGAGCGCCAGAATGGACCAGCTCAGCGCCGAGTCAGCGTCGGCGTTCGACTATCACATCGCCCCCGATGGCGTGGAGCCTGAGCCGCTGCCCGAAGACCTCGAAGCTGCCGAGCGCAGACGCCGCGGTCGATTCCGGCGTGGACGGGACGTGCGCGCTCTCGACTACATCAATGGCCAGCGTCGCCGGCTCATCCTCATGAAGGAGATGGCCGAAGCGATGGACGGTTTCGACATGTTCGTGAGCGGCTCCGGGGCGGTCGGTCTCAAGAACGATACCGGCCACCCGGCCGTGATCGTGCCGTATGACTTCGGTGTTCGGAATCCCGACGCCGACAGCCCGACGACGATGCCGCTCACGACGACGATCGTGGGAGACCTCTTCGCTGACGATAAGATCCTGAACGTCGCACAGGCGTTTCAGTCCGAGACCGACTGGCATCTGCGCCGGCCCGCGATGGAGTACTAGCGCGGCCGGCTGTTGGGTCGGTCTCCGTCGATTCCGGCTGGGTGGGAAGCTGCAGCACGGGCAGCGCTCCCTTCCGCTGTCTCCGACGCCCGTGAAGCGCCCCTCGGTGAACGCCGATCGCCGCCGCGCCGACGACCCCGAGCACGAGGTGCGTCCAGGCCAGCACCTCGAGCGTCAGCGGCGACGTCGTCACCTGGATCAAGTATCCGCTCAGCACGAGTGGTCCGAAGACATACGACACGATCCGGCCGCTGTGCCGCCCGGTCGGGAGGCTGGACTTGAGGCTCCGCCAGATGTGCTGTGTCGTGATCAGGCCCACGGCGAAGAGCATCAGCGGGGCGCTGAGGATGTGTGCCTTGAGTGCCCAGGGCTCCAGCGGGTGGTTGATCACTGCCCACGGGTCCAGGGGCTCGAGGAAGCGCTTCATGACGAAGTAGGTGATGCCACTCACCGCTGTCACGACCGTCGAGCCGTACAGGAACCAGCGCTGGAAACCCGTCATCGCGCGTTTGCACTGAACGGGTCGATGATCGCATGGAGCGCCATCACACGACGCGTTGCGCGCGTCACCGCTCCGGAGGTCAACGTGGCCCCGGTGATGTTGGCGATCCCCCCCTTGAGAGAGAGGTCGTCATCCAGTGCGCGGCCGGCGAATTGTTGCAGCCACCCGCCCGGGGCGCGGTACTCCGGCGGCTCTCTGAAGCTGACGGTCTCGACACGAGCAAGCCGGCCATCGGTGCCGACCACGATCATCAGCACCTGCGGGAGCGTGCGCACTCGATCCGCGTCGAAGTAGGCTACGCCGGCAGGCTCTCCCCGCCGAATCGCGACGTAGTACGTCACCACCGTCGATTCCACGTCGACATCGGGGCCTGCGAGCGCTGACGCTCGTGCGAGCTGGGCTTCGTCCAGGAACGCAGTGCGCCGCTCCACTTCTGCGCCCGGGAACGCCAGAGCCAACGCCTCGTCCTGGGTCAGCGTCTGCGCGGAGACCGAGGAGGCCCACGCGACTACGGCGAGTGCGCCTGCCGCCACTCCCGTGCGCGTCAAAAAAGCCAGCCCAGCGACGCGTTCAGCTGGTTTACGCCCGTGTCCGCGGCGGTGGAATGGATCTGATACCCGAGCTTCGCGATCGCTTGCGGAATCGGCCTCCATGCCGCGCCAATCGAGGTCACGGTCAGGTCGGTCGCCGGGTTCCGAGAGAATCCCGGCGCGACCCCGCGCTGCGTGTTCACCCTCTCGTAGCGCACGTAGGGGATCAGTTGATGGGCGGACCGGGAGGCGCGCAACACGTCGTAGCCCGCCTGAACGTACCAGCCCAGCATGTCCGTTCCGATGCCTTCCGCTCCCTCCAGGCCGATGAGTGCGTTCATGGCCGCTACGTCGCTCACCTGCGCGCCGGCGACGAGCGCCCGAAGGTCCCAACCGCGTGTCTTGTAGTCGAAGTGTGCGTCCCAAATGCGGACACGACCGCCCACCGGCTGTCCATTGATCTCCCGGCCTTGAGCCGTGTCTCCGCTGTACGCCGAGAGGCCGAGAAGCAACCCGGGCATGCCGGTATAGTCCAAGCGGCCCGCGACACTCATGTCCTCGGCGAGCGCCTTGGAGCCCTTCTGGCGGCCGCCCCTAAGGCCCATGGCGCTGAACTCGGCGCCGTTGAAGGAGTTCATCAGGTAGAGGCGCCAGGAGAAAGCGTCGCCGGCACCGAAGATCCCGATGCCGTTCTCCCGCCAAGTGGTCGGGATGATCCGGCTCTCCGTGACTGGACGCTCCGTGCCGAGGAAGACGGGCGGCTCGTGCAGCTCGTTCAAGAGACCTAGCGGCGTGAGCAGCATTCCACCGCGGACCCCGATGTGGTCGGTCAACAGGTAGTCGAGGTACGCGAACTCGAGGAAGCTCTCCTTTCCGTGCTCGATCTCGAGTTCCGAATTGAAGAGCAGGCGATCATTGAACTTGTACCCGACGTACAGGATCACTCGCACCGCGTCGAACCTGTCGAGGGCGCCAGACGCGGAGCCGTCTTCCCGCTTCGCCGAGAAGTTCTCATACAGGAATTCGCCGTAGCCGCCGAGGGAGACGCCCTGGTTCACACGGTACACCTTCGAGGCGGCGGGCCCGAGGCCCTGGATCGAAGAATCCGCCTCGACGACGTCGCGGCCGAGCTGCATGCGCTCCAGCTCGCGCGTGATGGCCTCGATCCTGCGCTCCAGCGTTGCGAGGCGCACCGAGTCGGCGTCTTGTGCGTCGAGTCGTGGAGCGGGCGCGACTGATATGACTAGGGCCGCGAGTGCGATCTCCACTCGCCAAGACAACGTTTTCATGCGTTTCATCGGTGGTTTTCTTCTTGCTCTGTTCGCGTCTGCGGGTGAGGGGTCGAGGAGACGGGAGGCTCGATCAACCACCGCTCCATGCCTCGAGTCCAACTAGCGGTCAACGCTCCGCCCTCCGCCTCCAGGAAGAGCGCGTCCAACTCCGGGTAACGCTCAGCCCACGCGAGGCCTGCCTGTGGGCCCATTACATAGAGGGCGGTGGCCAGGGCATCGGCTTCGAGCGGGTCGGCGCTCACGACGGTCACACTTCCCCACGCGGGCGAAGGGTGCCCGGTCCGAGGGTCGAGGATGTGTCCCCAGCGCACGCCGTCGATCTCGATGAAGCGCTCGGATGTACCGCTCGTGGCGACCGAAACGCCGTGCACTTCGAGTCGGGCGACCGGACGTTGTCGCTCCGTAGGGTGAGCGACATACACGGACCAGGGATTATGTGCGCTCCCCTGCGCCCACAGTTGGCCGCCGAGATCGATGAGAGCCCGGTCTACATTTGCCGACTCGAGTCCACGGGCCGCTGAACGAAGTGCGGCTCCCTTTCCGAAGCCTCCCGTGTCGATCCAGGCGGCGGCCGCGTGTCGGGTGACGATACCGGTGCGCTCGTCGACTGAGATGGCGCTCGCACCCGTGGCCTTCAGTGCCGCCAGAAGCGCGTCTGCCGCCGGCACGACTCCAGCGCCGCGGAGGTCCCACGCGTCGACGAGCGCTCCGATTCGAGCGTCGAAGGCGGCCCCCGAGATGCGGGAGTATCGCTCAGCCTCGGCGAGCAAGGACACGAGCTCCGCCCCTGGGGCGATCGGTCTCCCGACGTCCGCGGTGTTGACCGCGTGCATTTCGCTCCGCGGATCCCAGGTGCTCAAGATGCGCTCGAGCCGTTCGACCTCACGGATGACGTTCTCGGTGGCCTGGCTCGCCTCGGCCACCGAGGCGGCTTCCACGACCACTCCGAGTCTCGTGCCCATCACCCATGCCTCTCGCGAGACTAGCTGTGACGAGTCGCTCGGGGCGGCCTGCATGGAGGCGACGAGCGCCAAGGCCGAGAAAAGGGGGGGAGCCACCGAAGATTCCCGCATGGTTGCGAGTGAGAGTCGTTCTCAACTACTGCCGCCTCATACTACCCGATCCCTTATAACCATTCAAGGGAGGAGCTGAGGTTGGCGGCCATCGGGCGACGGGGATTGCACCCCGGCCGGTGATGGGGCATCCTGCAGCCCCTGACACCGATGTTGGTCGGGTGCCCTTCGCTGGTCCTCAACTCACGTACGGAGCTTCCCATGCGCCGATTGATTCTTCTCGCGCTCTTCGGGGCCGTGACGACTGCCAACGCCGCTGACGTCACGGCGCAGGCCGACTCCCGCCTCTCGGCGCTCAAGGACGAAGCAGAGCAGATGGTCCAGGACCGAGCCCAGCTCGTCCAGCAGATCATCGATCATCTCTTCTCGTTCGGTGAGCTCGGGATGCAGGAGTTCGAGAGCCAGCGCTACTTGACCGAGCTACTCGAGGCGGAGGGCTTCGAGATCGAGCTGGGCATCGCAGGCATACCGAGCGCGTGGACAGCTCGATGGTCGAACGGCACGGGCTCGCCGGTGATCGCGATGGGCTCGGACGTCGACGGCATCCCGCAGTCGAACCAGAAGCCGGGCGTGGCGTACCGCGACCCGATCATTCCCATGGCGCCGGGGCACGGCGAGGGGCACAACTCGGGTCAGGCGGTAAACATCGTCAGCGCTCTAGTCGTGAAGGAGCTGATGGAGCGGGAGAACATCGACGGGACGCTGCTGCTCTGGCCGGGCGTCGCGGAGGAGTTGGTTGCGTCGAAAGCGTTTTTTGTCCGCGAAGGCGTCTTCGACGGCGTCGATGTGAACCTCTTCACGCACGTGTCAAACGGCTTCGGCATGAGCTGGGGGCAGGCCGGAGGAAACGCGCTCTGGTCGGTTCAGTTCCGCTTCACGGGTGAAAGCGCTCACTCGGCGGGGTCACCGTGGCGGGGCCGCTCCGCGCTCGATGCCATTATGCTCATGGGGCAGGCGTGGGAGTTCAAGCGCGAGCACCTGCGGCCGGCGGCGCGGTCGCACTACATCATCGTCGAGGGTGGCGACCAGCCCAACGTGGTGCCTCAAACCGCGACGATCTGGTTCTACTTCCGGGAGCGTGACTACGAGCTCACCAAGGAGCAATACGACGCGGCGGTCCTGATGGCCCAGGGCGCGGCCCTCATGACGGGCACCCAGGTCGACACGATCATGACGGTCGGATCGGCGTGGGGTCGGCACTTCAGCAAGCCGGTCGCGGAGGTCACCTACGCCAATATCGAGCGCGTAGGCATGCCGGAGTGGAGCGACGACGACCGGCGCTT
Organism: Gemmatimonadota bacterium; assembly: GCA_022560615.1. NCBI lineage: Bacteria > Pseudomonadati > Gemmatimonadota > Gemmatimonadota bacterium. Next base: position 45,385 of record JADFSR010000003.1, on the reverse strand, counting down.
CGCCGAGGCGTTCCAGGCCGAGATGGGGGTTGACATCACCGGCCTTCCGGACACGATCGGCTCTCTTCGTGGTCCGGTCGACCTGTCGCGATCCCTCGGCGGCGGCTCGGACGACATCGGCGACGTTTCCTGGAACATGCCCACCGTGACGCTCCGCTATCCGTCGAACATGAGTGGCGGTCCCGGACACAACTGGGCGAACGGAATCGCGATGGCGACCCCGATCGCGCACAAGGGTGGAGTCGCGGGCGCGAAGGTCCAGGCTCTGACACTGCTCGACCTCTTTCTCGATGGGGAGACCGTCGAAGCCGCCTGGGACTACTTCAACGACGTACAGACCGTTGAAACGGAATACATTCCGTTCATCGCGCCGACGGACCAACCTGCGATCTGGCTTAACGAGGACAAGATGGCGCGGTGGCGCCCCCTGATGCGTCCCTTCTACTTCGACGCGACGCGCTTCGACACGTATCTCGAGCAGCTCGGGATCGAGTATCCGACGATTCGCACCCGGCCGATCTCCGAGGATGGCGAGGGGCAGGACGGGGGCTGAGCTTGCGGACCATGCGTCGGTGGCTTTGGGCTGGGGCGATGTGTTGGTGCCCCTCTGTTGCGAGCGCCCAAGCGATCGACGTCGTGGAACTCACCGTCGACCAGATCCAGGCCGCATACGCCGACGGGGAATACACTGCGGTAGAGCTCACGCGCGCATTCCTCGATCGCATCGAACAGTACGAGGACCACTACAACGCGTTCATCTCGATGAACCCCGACGCGTTGCTCATCGCTGCCGATCTGGACGAGCTGTACGCTTCCACTGGGCCCGTGGGCCCGCTGCACGGCGTGCCCGTCGTCATCAAGGACAACATCGACCAGGCCGGACGAGTCACGACGGCGGGCTTCGAAGGCTTCAGCAGCGCGACCGGTGGCGTCGACATGATCCCGGACGACAACGCCGCCGTCGTCGACCGCCTCCGGGCCGCCGGCGCGATCATACTCGGAAAGACCAACCTGCCCGATTTCGCGGGCCATGGGACGCGCACCGAGAGCACCGTCGCCGGGGTGACGCTCAACCCGTACAACGTGGACAAGGTGCCCGGTGGGTCGAGCGGTGGGACCGCGACCGCGGTCAACGCCAGCTTCGCGGTGCTCGGGCTCGGGACCGAGACGGGTGGTTCGCTGCAAAACCCGGCTTCGGCTCAAGGGCTGGTCGCGGTGAAGGCCACATACGGTCTCGCTCCTATCGAGGGCATCGTGCCGGTGAGCGGGACATACGTAGACGTGGTAGGCCCGCTGGCTCGCACGGTGCGCGATGCAGCCCGGACGCTCGATGTGATCGCGGGTCCGACGCCCGAGGATCCCGCGACGTACGCTGCGGTGGGTCACATGCCCGAGGGTGGCTATCTCGCTGCGCTCGACAGTGCGACGCTCGAGGGCAAGCGCTTCGGGCTCGTGGGTCCTGGCTGGCGCAGCCAGTGGCTCCCACTCGATCCGCTGACCGAGGCCGAGTACCGGGACGCGATCGCCACGCTGGAAAGTCTTGGTGCCGAGGTCGTGGAGGATCCGTTCGAGGGCAGCGGCTTCATCGAGCTGTATGGCGAGCGCGGCCGGGTCCCTTCGCAGCGCGCATACGACATGCTCGTCTATATGCAGGGCCTGGGGCCGAACGCTCCGTTCGATAGCGTCGAGGAATGGGAGGCTCTGAGCGGCCGGGAGTTCCGGTGGGGACGTAGGCGCGGTGGGCGTGGCGGGCGTGGCGGGCGCGGCCCCGCGCCGCCTGCGAGGCCGAGTGCGACCGAGGCCGGGGATGCCTTCCAGGCGTGGCGTATGCGGATGCGTGAGCTGTATCGCGGCGTGCTCGAAGAGCACGATCTGGACGGGCTCTTCTTCCCCCAGGCGGGCGCGCCGAACCGTGATTTGATTGAAGATCCGGAGCGTCCGGATTACAAGCCGAACAACTGGCCGGAGCTGCCCAGCAACATCATCAACCACTTGGGCGTACCGGTCGTGACGGTGCCGTACAGCTACTACGAGGACGGTACGCCGTTCGTGCTCGCGTTCATCGGGGATCTGTGGACCGAGGCCGAGTTGCTCGGCTACGCGTATGTGCTGGAGCAAGCGACGAAGGCGCGGGTTCCTCCTCGCTTGTCGGTGACACCTCGGGGTTAGCATTCGTTTTCAACAGAACCACCCCTTTGCCGTGTCCCGGTGTCGTCGGGTGCCCCCCCAATTCACGAATGCACAGATGCGCCTTTCCCATAAACTCCTGTTGCTCCCGTTCGCGCTCGTCTTCGCACCGATCGTCGGGGCGGTGGCCCAGGAAAGCAACGGCTACAGCCGTCCGAACGTCTTTTTCGACTGCGATGGACGGAACTGCAACGACCAGTACTACCGCACTGAGATCGACTGGGTGAACTGGGTCCGGGACCGGGAGGTGGCGGACGTGCACGTCATCATGACGAGCCTCACCACCGGCTCGGGTGGACGAGAGTACCGTCTCGATTTCCTGGGCCACGGCTCGCAGGATGGGTACGAAGACACGCACCTCTTCCAGACGCTCTCCACGGACACGGACCGTGAGCAGCTCGACCAGATCTCGCACATGCTGGGCATCGGGTTGGCACTCTTCGCGAACACGGCGGGGTATCGCGGGCTCGTGACGCTCACGCGCCCCGATCCCGAAAGCGCGGGGCAGGGGCAGCGACTCGTGTCCCGGGACGAGGTAGACGATCCGTGGAACCTGTGGGCCTTCCGTATCAGCGGGAGCGCAAATCTGGACGGTGAGTCCACACGCAGCACTACACGTGTCACCGGGAGCCTCTCGGCGAGCCGCGTGACTCCGACTTGGAAGATCAATCTACGCGGAAACGTCAACCACAACCGGGTAGACATCGAACTGGACGACGGCGACTTCCTCGATGTGCGAACCGACTACGGCTTCAACCCTCTCGTCGTCTATTCGATCGCCGACCACTGGTCCGTCGGCTTCGAGGGCACTGCCGGGCGAAGTACCCGGACCAATCAAGACTTCAGGGCCGAGCTCACGCCTGGCGTAGAGTACAGCGTTTTCCCGTACGACGAGGCGACGAGGCGCTCGTTCACGTTCTACTACAAGATCGGGCCCGGGTACCGCAACTACTTCGAGACGACCTTGCTCGGCGAGGACTCGGAGACACGATTCGAGCAGTCGCTTCAGATTCAGTTCTCCCAGCGTCAGACCTGGGGCGATGCCTCTTTCAGCATCAGGGGCTCGCACTACCTGCACGACTTCGAGCGCAACAACCTCTCCCTGCGCGGCGATATCGACTTCCGCATCGTGCGCGGCCTCAGCGTGAACGCGCGTGGGGACGTAGCGTGGGTCGACGACCAGATCTACCTGTCGGCCGGTGGCACGACGGACGAGGAGGCTCTGCTCCGGCTTCGCCAGCGGGCTACGTCGTTCAACTACGGTCTCCAGGTCGGCTTCTCCATTCAGTTCGGCTCGATCTTCAACAACGTCGTGAACAACCGCTTCCGCCGCGCCGGTTTTGGGGGCTTTGGTGGCGGAGGCTTCGGCAGGGGGCGCTAGAAGGGCCGGCGTGTGGGTCGCCACGGCCGCACGATTGATCCGCCACCACACCACGGCGTACTTTTGAGCCCCGAACCGATGCACCGAATGCAGGACAAGGGGAGGACTCGTGTCCGGCCATAACAAGTGGTCCAAGATCAAGCGCAAGAAGGGCGCCAACGACGCAAAGCGCGGGGCCCTCTTCACCAAGCTCATCCGAGAGATCACCGTCGCGGCGCGCGAGGGCGGCGGTGACCCCGAGTACAACGCGCGCCTCCGGCTCGCAGTCGACACCGCGAAGTCCAACTCCATGCCTGCCGACAACATCGAGCGGGCGATCAAGAAAGGCACGGGCGAGCTCGAGGGCGTGAGCTACGAGGAGATCACTTACGAGGGTTACGGCCCTGGCGGTGTGGCGCTCTTCATCGAGTGTCTCACGGACAACACCAACCGGACGGTCGCGGACGTGCGCCACGCGCTGGCGAAGTTCGACGGCAGCCTCGGGACCGACGGGTCGGTCGCCTGGCAGTTCGAGCGGAAGGGCGTGTTTACCATCGACGCCTCTCGCTACAGCGAGGACTCGGTTTTCGAGGCGGCGATCGATGCGGGCGCGGAGGATGTAGCGGACTATGGCGACGAGTTCGTCGTCACGGCTGAGCCCGCCGACTTCATGAGAGTTCAGGCCGGCCTCGAGAAGGCCGGAATCGAAATCACCTCGGCCGAGCTCACACGGATCGCGAAGAACGAGATGGCGGTGACCGGCAAAGATGCCGTTAGGCTGCTGAAGCTGCTCCACTGGCTCGACGATCTCGACGACGTGCAAAAGGTTCATTCCAACGCCGATATCGACGAGGCGGTTCTCGCCGAGGCGATGTGACGCGGGCGGAGCCCACGTACACGTGACGGACGGACGCAGCTCGGAAGAAGTCATCATCCTCGGCATCGACCCAGGTACGGCGGCCACAGGGTACGGCGTCGTCGCGCGCCGAAGTGGCGGCGCCGTCTCGCTGGTGGAGTGCGGGGTCATCCGGACGTCCACCAAGGAGACCCTCGCGAACCGGATTCGTGAGATCTTCGAGGGCGTCGCCGGCCTCATCGAGCGACACGAACCTTTCGCGGTATCGGTCGAGAACGTCTTCCACGGCAAGAACGCGCAGAGCGCGCTCAAGCTCGGGCACGTGCGCGGGGTGATCCTGCTGGCCGCGGCCCTGCGTCAAATCCCGATCGCCGAGTACGCTCCTCGGCAGATCAAGAAGGCAGTGGTCGGTTCCGGCAACGCTTCCAAGGAGCAGGTCGGATTCATGGTGAAGCAGCAGCTCCGATTGAAAGATGCGCCGACTCCGGCTGATGCGGCGGATGGGGTCGCGGCCGCGCTGTGCCACGCTCTGATGGGGAGCTTCCCCACATGATCTCGCGCCTGCACGGGACTTTGCTCGCCCGTGACACCGGCCGGATCGAGCTCGAGACCCGGGGTGGCGTGGTTTACGAGGTCGAGGTGCCGCTCACCGTGCTCCAGCGGCTCCCCGGACCGGGTGCCGCGCTGGAGCTGAGAACGCTTCAGGTCGTGACCGACACTTCGGTCGCGCTCTACGGCTTCATCGAGGCGCACGAGCGCACGCTGTTCCAGCGCTTGCTCACGGCGTCCGGAGTCGGGGCCAAGGTCGCGCTCGCGATGATGTCGACGTACTCGGCGGAGCGGCTGGTTCGTGCGCTCGTCGAGAAGGATACGGCTGCGCTTCAGCAGATCAGCGGCATCGGCAAGAAGAGGGCCGAGAAGATCGCGCTGGAGCTCGCCGACAGGGTCACCGACCTCGCGATCGCGACTCCGAGTACGCCCGGGCAGATGGGTGGAGCGCGAGAGGCAGTGCAGGCGCTCGTGGCGCTCGGCTACTCCTTCACCGATGCGGATCAAGCGGTGCGCAACGTGCTCGAGAGCGGCGCCCCCGACTCGACCGAGGACCTGATCCGACAGGCACTGGCGAAGGGCTGAGGCGGTCGCGTCACGCCCGCGACCGACACCTTACATTCCCTGCCATGACCGAGCACACCCACATCACCACCCCGGAGACGCTCGCGGACGACAAGCAGGCGGAGCCGACGCTTCGTCCGCACCGACTCGACGAGTTCATCGGGCAGACCAAGGTGCGCGAGGCGCTTTCGATCGCGATCCAGGCCGCGAAGCAGCGTCGCGAAGAGCTTGATCATCTTCTGTTTCACGGCCCACCGGGACTGGGCAAGACCACGCTCGCGGCGCTCATCGCCCGCGAGATGGGCGTGAACATCAAGACGACGTCCGGCCCGGTGCTCGAGAAGCCGGCCGACCTGGTAAGCATCCTCACCAATCAGCGTGCGGGGGACATCCTCTTCATCGACGAGATCCACCGCCTTCGTCCTATCATCGAGGAGTTCCTCTACCCGGCGATGGAGGATTGGCACATCGACATCCGACTGTCCGACGGTCCCAAGGCCCAGACGATGACGATGAAGATCGAGAAGTTCACTCTGGTGGGCGCGACGACCCGGTTCGGCCGGCTCACGGCACCGATGCGGGCCCGCTTCGGCATCGTGCAGCGCCTCAACTACTACCCGCCCGACGAGCTCACCACGATCGTGCAGCGCAGCGCGAAAATCCTCGGCATCGACGTGTCCGACGACGGGGCCGCCGAGCTCGCGAAGCGCGCGCGCGGCACCCCCCGAGTCGCCAATCGCCTGCTCCGCCGCGTCCGGGATTTCGCGCAGGTCAGGGCGGATAGCCGCATCGACCTGGGCGTCGCGCAGGACGCGCTGCGCATGCTCGACGTCGACGAGTATGGTCTCGACGAGATGGATGCGCGTGTGTTGAAGACGCTCATCGAGAAATTCGAGGGGGGGCCGGTCGGGTTGAGCTCGCTCGCGGTCGCGATGGGGGAAGATGCGACGACGCTCGAGGAGGTGTACGAGCCGTTCCTGATCATGGAGGGCTTCCTGATGCGCACGCCTCAGGGTAGGGTCGCGACGCCGCGTGCGTTCCGCCGGTTCGGGTACACGATTCCCGACGGGCAAAAGAGTCCGCAGGGCACGCTCTTCGTCGAAGAATAGCTTGCGTCGCCGCGACGGCTCACTCGTCTCTGATTACGAGTACGAGCTTCCCGCTGAGCGGATCGCGAGGTATCCCGCCGTGCGAAGGGACGAGAGTCGGCTTCTCGTCGTTCCACCGGGTCCGGCCCGCCTACAGCACCACCGCTTCCGCGACGTGGTCGACCTCTTCGAGTCCGGTGACGTGCTGGTCGTCAACGAGAGCAAAGTGCTACCGGTTCGCCTCTTGGGGCGGAAGCCCACCGGTGCGCCCGCGGAGATCCTCCTCGTGCGTCCTGGACGCGAAATGAACGATCCTTACGTGTGGGAGGCGCTGGTGCGGCCCGGCGGCAAGCTCAAGCCCGGGCGTACGGTCGTGATCGCGGACGACTTGGCGGTGGAGATCGTGGATTCGGCTCCGGGCGGTGGGCGTCTCGTGCGCCTCATCACCGCGGGCTCCGTTACGGAGGCGCTGGAGCGTCACGGACACGTGCCGCTGCCTCCCTACATCGACCGAGACGATGAGCCGCTCGATCGCGAACGTTACCAGACCGTGTACGCGCGCGAAGCGGGCTCGGTCGCCGCGCCCACGGCGGGTCTCCACTTCACCGACGAGCTATTGAGCGCGCTCGATGCCAAGGGGATTTCCTGGGCGGCGATTACGCTGCACATCGGCGTCGGTACGTTTCGGCCCGTCGAGGCGGACGATCCAGCGCTGCACGACATGCACCACGAGCGCTACGTGGTCTCCGACGCTGCCGCCCGGAGCATCAACAGTGCGCGGGTGGCGGGCGGGAGGGTGTGGGCGGTTGGGACGACCACGGTTCGAACCCTCGAGTCGGTCGCTTCGGCCGACGGCGTCGTCTCGGCTGGCAGCGGGTCGACGGAGCTGTTCATTCGCCCGCCCTACGCGTTCAAGGTCGTCGACTGCCTGCTCACGAACTTTCATCTGCCGCGGTCGACGTTGCTGATGCTGGTCGCCGCGCTCGGCGGGTACGAGCGCACGATGGCCGCCTACGCGGAGGCGATCCAGGGCCCGTACCGCTTCTACTCGTACGGCGACGCGATGGCTGTGGTGCGTCGGCCGTAGCTCGATCCGGCTCTCGGCGTACATTTCCCGGATCAACCTGCTTCCTGCCACCCGACTTGCAGTAGAGGACAGCCATGCGGCTCCCACGTCAGCATCCGATCGTGACCCTCGTGATCTCGGCGCTTCTCGTTCAGCCCGGCGCGACGTCCGCGCAGATCGCTCGAGAAGCCGTCGATCTCGAGGTCGTGCGGCAGATCCGAGAAGAGGGCTTCGAACGCTCCCAGATCGAAGCGATGGCTCGGCACCTCACTGAAGTGATCGGCCCCCGTCTCACCGGTTCCCCCGGCATGAAAAAGGCCAACGAGTGGACGGTCCGGATGTTCGAGGAGTTCGGTCTCGAGAACGTGGTGATCGAGCCCTGGGGCGAATTCGGACGAGGCTGGTCCAACGAGGGCTACGCCGGCCGGATTTTGACTCCGTTCCAGCAGCCGCTGCACGGGCAGCCGAGAGCGTGGACCGGCAGCACCGACGGCACGGTGCGCGGTCAGGCCGTCGTCGCGCCGATCCAGAGCATGCAGGACGTGGAGCGCTATCGCGGGCGACTCGCCGACGCCTTCATTCTTCAGAGCGACATGGCGGAGGTAACGCCAGAATTCGAACACCGCGACCGGCGCATGTCCCTCGAATCGCTGCTGGCCCCGGCGGTACCCCGCAGCGGCCGCCGTGGCGGTCGTGGTGGGCGCGGGGGTGGTGACCGCGAGGCGATACGGCAGGCCCAGGCAGCGTTCACGGAGCTGGCGGTCGCCGAGGGGGCTGCGGCGTTTCTGCGAATCTCGGGGAGAGGCGACGGCGTCATCGATGGTAGCAGCGCAGGCAGCCGCCAGGCCGGCGCCCCGGAGGGCCTGCCGCACGTATCGCTCACGCGTGAGCAGTACAACCAGATCTATCGCAACGTCACGAACGGCGTGCCGGTCGAGATCGAGATGCTGGTCGAGAACCGCTTCTACGAGGATGACCTCCAGCAGTACAACTCACTCGGCGAGATCCCGGGGTCGGACAAGGCCGACGAGCTCATCATGCTCGGTGCCCACCTCGACTCATGGCACATGGGAGGTGGCGCGACCGACAACGGAGCCGGATCCGTCATCATGATGGAAGCGATGCGCATTCTGAAAGCGATCGGCGTGCAGCCGCGGCGAACCATCCGCATCGCGCTGTGGAGCGGGGAAGAGCAGGGGCTCATCGGTTCTTCGAGGTATCTCGACAACCACCCTGAGCTACACGACAAGATCTCGGCGTACGTGAACGTCGACAACGGAACTGGCCGGCTCCGCGGCATCTGGAACCAGAGCAACGCCGCCGCTACGCCTGTCTTCGAGCAAATCTTGTGGCCGTTCCGGGACCTCGGCGTGGTGGCGGTCAAGCACGGCAACACGGGTGGCACCGACCATCTGTCCTTCGATCGCAGGGGCATTCCCGGTTTCAACTTCATCCAGGATCCCATCGAGTACGGGATCAACACGCACCACACCGAGCTGGACACGTTCGATCACTTGGTGATCGAGGACCTTCAGCAGGCCGCCGTCGTCGTGGCGGCGACGGTGTACGCACTCGCAATGCGCGACGACATGATGCCGAGGAAGGAGGGGCCGATCTCCGAGTAGACATCCCGGAGTCGCCGTGCGAAGCGCCCGACCGTGGTACGCACGATCGCCCGAACGCAGAACGTCGGCCGGGGGCGTCCGCGAGAGGTTGGAACGGAGGGGCACGCGTTACATTCCGCGCCATGTTCGAATTCAGCCTGCAAGCAAGCGAAGGTGCGGCCCGTTCGGGCGTGTTCGAGACCCCGCACGGGGACGTGCTCACGCCGACGTTCATGCCGGTGGGCACGCAGGGCACGGTGAAGGGCCTGATCATGGAAGAGGTCGACGCGCTGGGCGCTCAGATGGTGCTGGCGAATACATATCATCTCTACCTGAGGCCCGGGCACGATCTCGTGGCGCGGCTCGGCGGCCTCCACGACTTCATGCGCTGGAATGGTCCGATTCTCACCGATTCCGGCGGCTTTCAGGTCTTCTCTCTGGCCGCGATCCGAGACGTGCACGATGACGGCGTCGACTTTCAGAGCCACATCGACGGATCGAAGCATCGCTTCACGCCAGAGTCGGTCATGGAGATCCAGCGCACACTCGGCGCGGACGTGATCATGGCCTTCGACGAGTGTCCGCCGGGGGGAGCGGACCGCGCGACGGCCGAAGCGGCGAACGTACGCACGCTGCGCTGGCTCGAGCGGTGCCGAGAGCGCTTCGAAGCCCTCGAGCATGAAATGCCGGCGCCGAGCCAGGCGCTCTTCCCCGTGCTGCAAGGCAACATCTTCGAAGACCTGCGACGCGAGCACGTGCGTGACTTCATGCAGGCCGGCGATTGGTCCGGATTCGGGATCGGTGGGCTCAGCGTTGGCGAGGCCAAGGAAGACATGTGGCCGGTGCTGGAGCTGCTGCACGAGGAGTTGCCTGAGGATCGTCCTCGCTACTTGATGGGCGTGGGATATCCTGACGACCTGCTCGAAGCCATAGCGCGGGGCTGCGACCTCTTCGACTGTGTGGCACCGACCCGAAATGCCAGGCACGGGACCGTCTGGACGAGCGCAGAGGGCCAGGTGAACTTGAAGGCGGCGCGCTTCCGTGAAGACACTCGTCCGGTCGATCCCGAGTGCGACTGCTACACGTGCACGCGCTACGATCGTGCGTATCTTAGGCACCTCGTCGTTTCCGCCGAGTGGCTGTCGGTGAGGCTGCTCTCGATCCACAACCTTCGCTTTCTGGTGCGCCTGGCCGAAGAAGCCCGACGCAGGATCGCAGGCGGCTCCTTCGAGAGCTGGTCGCGCGATTGGCTAATGCGGTATCGCAACGTTAAGAACACCACGGAGAAGACTCAGTGACGCTGCCTGTCCTTGCCCTACTCATGGTTAACCGGGAGGGGGGCGCCGGAAGCACCATCTTCATGGTCCAGATGCTGCTGATCTTCGCAATTTTCTACTTCCTCATGATCCGGCCGCAGGCGAAGGAGCGGCGGAAGCACGAAGGGATGCTGAAGAGCCTCAAGAAGGGCGACGAAATCGTCACCAGCGGCGGCATCATCGGCAAGGTCGTTCACGTGGACGAGAATCGCCTCACGGTGAGGACGGGTGAGAACACCCGCATCACCGTCGACCGAGGCAAAGTGGCGTCCGTGCTCGACGTCAAAGGCAAGCCCAAGGAAGAGAAAAAGTAGTAGGGAGGGCAGAGCGGACCGATGGCGGTACGTGAGATCGTGCTGATGGGCGACCCCGTACTCCGGGAGGAGGCGCTGGAGGTCACTAACTTCAATCGCGACCTCAGGAGCCTTGTGCGGGACCTGTACGAGAGCATGTACCACGCCGAGGGCGTCGGGCTCGCCGCGCCTCAGATCGGGATCTCCAAGCGGGTCATCGTGATCGACCTGCGAAAGGACGACGAGCCGGACGTGCGCCTCGCTCTGATCAACCCGCGCGTCGTCTGGCACAGCGACGAGAGGCACAAGTCAGCGGAGGGGTGTCTGAGCATCCCGGGCCTCGAGGAAGTCGTGGAGCGCGCCTCCGACGTTCACGTCGAGGGAGTGGACCCGGATGGTCGAAGCATCAGGGTCGAGGCGGAGGACCTGTTCGCTCGCGCGTTGCAGCACGAAATCGATCATCTCGACGGCGTCCTCTTCGTGGACCGCGTCAGCGGGCTCAAGCGCCGCATGCTCATGAAAAAGTGGAAGAAGCTGCGGGCTGAGGACGAGTCGTGAGATGCCGGCCGAGCCCTATCTAGGAAGCCGTCCATGCGCATTCTCTTCTGGGGCACGCCGGCGTTCGCGGTGCCGTCTCTGCGCGCTTTGTGCGACGAGGGGATCGAAGTGGTCGGGGTCGTGACTCAGCCGGATCGCCCCGCGGGCCGGGGGCGCAGGCTTCAGCCTTCGGCGCTGAGACAAGTCGCGTTCGAGCTCGGTCTCCAAGTCCTCACCCCTGAACGACCGCGAGGCGAGGAGTTCCTGCAGTCCATCGGCGCGCTTGCGCCGGACATGTCGGTGGTGGTGGCGTACGGCCACATCCTCAGACCCGAGGTGCTCGACCTCCCTCCACTGGGCTCGATCAACGTGCACGCGTCTCTGCTTCCGGCACTGCGCGGTGCGGCGCCCATCAGTTGGGCGATCGCGAGAGGATACCGAGAGACCGGCGTGACGATCATGCGCATGGTCGCCCGGATGGACGCGGGCGCGATCATCCACCAGGTGAGGGAAGCAATCCTTGAAGACGAGACCGCGTCGGAGCTTTCGGTGCGGCTCTCAGAGTCGGGTGCGAAGGCTCTGCTCGAGGCGCTCACGCTCCTGAGCGCGGGCGGTGCACAAGAGGTCGAGCAGAACCATGAGGCGGCCACGTTCGCGCCCAAGATCGACAGGAGCGTCGCACGCGTCGATTGGAATCGGCCGGCCACGGAGGTTGTGCGGCACGTCCGTGCCATGGACGCGGTGCCCGGAGCGTGGTCAGTGCTGGACGGCCAAAACGTGAAGCTCTTCCGGCCACGCACAGTTCCGCGTCGCATCGTAGAGCCGCCGCTCGAGCCGGGCACGGTGGTCGCCATTGATCCGGCCCAAGGCGTCCTGGTCGCGACGCCGGACGGAGGTGTGCTGATAGCCGAGGTTCAGCCTCCAGGGAAACGGCGGATGCGGGCGCGTGACTGGATCAACGGACGTGGGGTCGAACAGGGACAGCGCTTCGAGTGATCGGCGTGCCACGGCTCCACGTCGTCACGGACGACCTGGTGCTGACGCGAACCGACTTCCTGCATGTCGCGCGGGCCCTGCTGGAGGCAGGTGGCGATGCGTTGGCTCTTCACGTGCGTGGTCCCAGGACAGATGGGCGAAGGCTCTACGAATTGGTTCGTGAGCTGGTCACACTCGACGAGTCGGGCGCCCGCGTCTTCGTCAACGACCGTGTCGACGTCGCGCTCACAACGGGGGCGGCTGGTGTGCATCTCGGCCGGCGGTCCCTCTCCGTGGCACAAGCTCGGGCGCTCGTCGGTTCGGCCGCCCCCGTCGGCGTCTCTGTGCACGACGCACGAGAAGCTACCGAGGCCAGACAGGACGGTGCGGATTACGCCTTCGTGGGTACACTCTATCCGACGCCGACCCATCAGGGGGACGCAGGCGGGGGCCCCGCCTTGCTGACCGAGGTAGCGGAGGTCGCCGACGGGCTGTCGCTCTTGGGCATTGGAGGCGTGACTCCTGAGCGCGTTTCGGCAGTGCTGCACGCGGGGGGGCACGGGGTGGCGGTGATTCGCGGTGTCTGGGGCGCGGACGATCCTGCCCGGGCGGTGGGCGAGTATCTTTCCCTTCTAGGAGATTTGACGTGAGCGCGACCGACACGATTCAGGTGCGAGTGAACGGCAAAGATCGCGACATCGAGCCAGGGCAAACGGTCCACACCCTACTCGAGTCGCTCGAGTTGCACCCCGGAATGGTTGTCGTGGAGCTCAACAACGAGATTCTGGGCCGCGACGCGTACGACGAACACCAGGTCCGGGAAGGTGACACGATAGAGCTCGTCCACTTCGTGGGCGGAGGCTAGCCATGGCCACGCGAGCCCTCGATGGTCCCCTCCACATCGGTGGCTTGGAGTTCACGTCCCGCCTGATCGTCGGGACCGGGAAATACGAGAGCAACGACGTCATGGTGGAGGCCATCAGGGCGAGCGGTGCCGAGATGGTGACGGTCGCCGTACGCCGGGTCGACCTCGACCGCACGAAGGAAGAGGCGATTCTCCACCACCTCAGCCCCGAAGAGTTTTTCCTGCTCGCCAACACGGCTGGATGTTATACGGCCGAAGACGCCATTCGGTACGCTCGTCTGGCCCGAGCAGCGGGCTTCAACGAGTTCATAAAGCTCGAAGTGATCGGCGACGAGACGACGTTGCTGCCCGATGTGCAGGCGACCGTCGAAGCCGCAAGAATCCTCTCGGACGAGGGGTTCAAGGTGATGGCGTATACGAACGATGACCTCATCACTGCGCTCCGCCTCGAGGATGCCGGCTGCGTCGCGGTCATGCCGCTTGCCAGCCCAATCGGGAGTGGGCTCGGCGTTGTGAACCCGTACTTCATTCGCGAGATCAAGCGGCGGCTCGAGGTACCCGTGATCGTCGACGCGGGCGTCGGAACCGCGTCCGACGCATGCGTAACGATGGAGCAGGGCGTTGACGGCGTGCTCATGAACACCGCGCTGGCGGAGGCGGACGATCCTGTGCGCATGTCTCACGCGATGAGGCACGCTGTTGCCGCGGGTCGTCTGGCGTTCCTGGCTGGGCGAATGCCATCCCGGGAGATCGCCGTTCCGTCGTCGCCCACGAGGGGGATGCTCGACTGACCTCTCTTGGTCCCGGACGCCTCGCGGCGTTCCGAATCAGAGAACAGGTCGAGCGCGGACGCCGGCTCGACGTCGCGCTCGCGGAGACGGTCTCCGACCTCGAGCCGAGGGACCGCGCTTTCGCGCACGAACTCTCGTACGGGGTCACGCGGCTGCGCGGCCGGATCGATCGGTTGCTGTCTCCTTGCGTGCATCGCGGCCTCGACTCGCTCGACCCGAAGGTGCTCGAGCTGCTGCGTCTAGGAGCCTATCAACTCCTCTACATGGGATCGGTACCGACGTACGCCGCGGTGTCCGAGTCGGTGGCTCACGCGGGCACAGTCGCGGGGAAGGGGGCGGGCGGCCTGGTCAACGCGGTGCTGCGCTGCGTGGCCGACGCCGGAGACGGGGCCGAGCTTTTTCCTGACCCCGCCTTGGCGCGCGCCGACTACCTCGCCACATGGGGCTCCCATCCTCGCTGGCTCGTCGACCGCTGGCTCGCCCGATGGCCGGGTCACGTGGTAGAGGCTCTCGTCACGGCCAACAATGCCCGGCGAGCGCTCTTTCTGGTGCCGCTGGAGCATCCCGCGCCGGAGGCCGTCGCCCGACTCGCCGCAGCGGGCATCGAGAGTACGGAGGTGGGTTTCGGGACCGACTGCGTGGAGCTCGAGCCCGGATCGAGTCCCCTCGCCGCGCTCCGGGCGCTGCCCCAGTCGATTGTGCAGGACCCTGCGGCGCGTCTGGTGAGCCAGTACACCGATGTAGGGGCGGGCACGAAGGTTGCAGATCTTTGTGCTGCCCCCGGCGGCAAGGCGCTCGCCGTCGCGGGGCGAGCCTCTTTCACACTGGCCGCCGACCGCTCGGAATCACGCATGCGTATGATTCGGGAGAACATGGACAGGACGGGACAGCGCCTGGGATGCGTGGTCGCGGATGCTCTGCACCCGCCCATCACGCGCGCCGACGTGGTGCTTCTCGACGTGCCGTGCACGGGCACAGGGACCTTCGCCAGGCACCCCGACGCCCGTTGGCGCCTAACGCCATCATCCGTGCATGAGCTCGCCGGGTTGCAGGAGGAGCTGCTGCGGGCGGCTGGGCGCATCGTCTCTCCAGGCGGACTCCTGGTATACTCGACGTGTGCGCTCGAACCGGAAGAGAACGAAGAGCAGATCGATGCCTTCCTGGTCGAAAACGGTGACTTCCATGTCGAGGCTACAGAAGCCGTGCACGCCCGCTTCCTCGATGATCGGGGGAGGCTGGTCGTGAACCCCCACGAGACGGGTTTCGACGGGGCCTTCGCCGCTCGCCTGAGGAGGAGCACATGAGGCTCGGCGGCTCGCTCGCCCGGCGGCGCGGTGGGCGGCGTAGACGTCCTTCGCGGGCTGCCGCGAAGTCGAAGAAGCGCGGCTGGCGTTTCCCTGAAGTCGGTTCGCGTATGTTAGCGGCGCTCGGGGGTCTGGCGCTTCTCGGTTGGACGGGCGGATACCTGATCTCTACCCAGCTGCTCTTTCCCGCGCCTCCCCCGCCGGGCGACCTGTTCGAGGTCCCGGATATGCGTGGCCTCGGGCTGCCGAGCGCCCGCGAGCGGCTCGCGGGTGCGGGGCTCCGGTTGGGTGTGATCGACTCTCTGTCGCACCCCTCCGTCCCGCAGGCACTGATCATCGGCCAGTCGCCGCTTCCAGGGCAGGTCGCAACACCCGCCAGCCCCGTGCGCGTCACCGTCAGCCTCGGCCCGCAGATGCGGTCGGTGCCGGACGTAACGACGCTCGACGAGGACCGTGCCCGCATCGTTCTGGAGAGCAGCGGTTTTGTGGTTTCGATCGATACCGCGTCGTCGCAAGTGCCACGCGGACGCGTCGTGGAGATCTTCCCGCCCGCCGATACCATCGTGGCGCTTCCGGCCGGGATCCGCATGGTCGTCAGCACGGGTCCCCCGCTCGTTCCGATGCCTCTCGTGCTCGGGCTCGCGGAGGAAGAAGCCGTGCAACTGCTCGATTCTCTCGGGCTCGTGGTGTCCGATGTGCAGGAGGTCTTCCGGTTCGGCCGTGACCAAGGCATTGTGGTCGAGCAGGAACCTGCGGCGGACATCGAACTAGAGCGTGGATCCGAAGTTCAACTGTCCGTTGGGAGGCGGGGGAGGCAGACGGAACATTGACTCCCTTGGACCGTAGCATTCGAGGCGCCGTGAGGGGCCGTGAACCGTTGTCCCACAAGGCTTTCCGAGACGTCTGATGAAGCGCAGTTTTATTCGCTCGCCGTATCTCTGGGCCATGCTCGGGGTTGCCGCCGTGGTGACCGCGGCGTGGGTGGGTCGGGAGAGTTATCGGCCCGTCATCACGGGCTCGCTAGCGCCGGACTTCGCGATGACGGCGATGGATGGCTCGACCGTGACGGTTGAACAGTACCGCGGCAAGGTCGTGCTGTTGAACGTGTGGGCGACTTGGTGCGGTCCCTGCCTAGAAGAGATGCCGGCGATGCAGCGCCTCTACGAGGCTCTGGAGGGCACGGACTTCGAGATTCTCGCGGTCAGTATCGATGCCCGCGTTGGCGAGACGGATCTGGCGGGCCGCCCCGGAGGGGATCTGGAGGCCTTCGCCGTGAACCTTGGGCTCACCTTCACGATCCTGCACAACCCTGCGGGTGACATCCAGCGAGTCTATCAGACCACGGGTGTACCCGAGAGCTTCGTGATCGACAGGCAAGGCATGATCGTGAAGAAGATCGCGGGGCCGACCGAGTGGGATGCCCCTGTGAACGAGGAGCTCATCCGCCGGCTCCTCGGCGACTAGCCGTCACCGATGCCTGGCGCAGCCAGTGCCCCGCTCCACAACTGGCGCTTGAAGCTGTCCGCTCTGGGGCTCGCGATCTTTCTCTGGTGGCTGGTGCAGACCGAGCCCCGCAACAGTGAGACGTTCTCGTCGATTCCGATTCTGGTCGAGGTCGCAGATACCGCGTGGATCCTGGCCGGTCCCCCGACCCCCGCGGTGGCGGAACTGCGACTCGGGGGCCCAGCTCGTGAGATCTTCCGACTCGCTCGAGTCGGTACCACCCTACGCGTCCCCCTCGAGTCGGTGGGCTCTTCCGACACGCTCATTTCGCTGCGCCGCGAATGGGTCGGGCTCGGGGATGGAACCGGGCTCACGGTCGTGTCGGTCTCGCCTGCCAACATCAGGGTGACGCTCGAGCCGGCCATCACGGTGACGCTTCCCCTGGCCCTGCGCGTGCGAGGCGAAGTGCCGAGTCACCTCGCGCTGGCGTCCCCGCTCACGTTGAGCCCGAGCTCCATACGCATCCGAGGCCCGGCCAGCCGACTGGTTGGGCTGGACTCGGTACCGCTCGTGCCGTTCGACCTGCAGTCGGTGGAGCGGTCCGGGATCTTCAACGTGCAGATCGATACCACCGGACTGGCTGGCGCGATCGTGGTCTCCGCGGCGTCCACGCTCGCCGTTCGCGTCGAAGACCAGGTCGTGCGGACTCTCTCGGGGCTGCCCGTCCGCGTGGACGTCGGAGGTGTCGGGAACGAGGTGGTCGTCGATCCGGTGGCCATCGCGGTCCAGCTCACCGGAGCGCGAACGCTGGTCACCGGTCTGAACCCCGACCTTGTTCGGATCTGGGTGCGGCCCGACCAACTGCGGGGCATGGCGGAGGGCGAAGAGAGGCAGGTGCGAGTCCGCCTCGAAGGCGTGCCGGAACTCGTCACCGCCGTGCCGGAGCCCGACATCGTCACCGTGCGTAGAGTGGCGGACCAGGACGTGGGTGGCCGGAGAGGCGGAACGTGAGCGAGCCGCGAGCGCCTTATGTGCTCGGGCTCGAGACGTCGTGCGATGAGACCGCCGCCGCGGTGCTCGATGGCGACAACCGCATCCTCGGCCACGTCATTCTGTCGCAGGATGATCACGAAATCTATGGCGGTGTCGTCCCGGAGCTCGCGGCCAGAGCCCACCTGCAGAAGATCGACTCCGTCGTGGACGAGACGCTCTCGCGGGCGGGGCTGACCCTAGACCGTATCGACCTCATCGGGGCGACGGCTGGCCCGGGATTGATCGGCGCGCTGCTCGTCGGGGTCTGTTGGGCGAAGGCCGTTGCGTTCGCGCTGGGTCGCCCGTTCGTCGCAGTCCACCACATGGAGGCGCACCTGTTCGCTCCCTCACTCGAGGACCCGCACGCGGAGCCTCCCTTCATCGCGCTTCTGGTCTCCGGTGCACATACGATGCTGCTCCATGTCCTGGCCTGGGGGGAGTACGTTCTGCTGGGCGAGACCCGCGACGACGCCGCTGGCGAGGCGTTCGACAAGGTCGCGAAGCTGCTCGACCTCCCCTATCCCGGCGGCCCGGAGATCCAGCGCTTGGCTGAGGCAGGTGAGCCCACGCGGCACCAACTGCCGCGGCCCATGCTGCGCCGGAACCAGCGACCTGAGGATCCCGGTTACTACGATTTCTCGTTCAGTGGTCTGAAAACTGCGACGGTCGAGCTCGTCCGTGGTCTGAACGCTGATGGGGTTCTCGAGCCTGAAAGACGGCACGTCGCAGCGGCTTTCCAAGAGGCTGCGGTCGATGTGCTCGCCACGAAGACTTTGCGCGCGGTGGCTGAGACCGGTTGCCGTCGCGTGCTGATCGGCGGAGGTGTGAGCGCCAATCAGCGGCTGCGCGACGAACTCGAACTGAGGCTCGAGGGGGTGGGACGGCTCTTCTTCGCGTCTCCGAGACTCTCGGCGGACAACGGCGCCATGGTAGCCCGCGCCGCCCGCTTTCGCTTTGACGAGGGTGGTGCGGCGCCCCCCGACCTGTCGGCTTCGGCCCGCTTCGTTTTCCCCGGCCTTGCGCGGGGTGTCGCGTGAGTCGCTCCTGGCGGCTAGCCTGTTCCGGTCGAGACTCCGTCCCACCAAGTTAGGCACATGTATCCCGTCATTTTCGATCTTCCAGACTGGTTCCCGCTGCTTGGCGGTGAGGCGATCACCTCGTTCGGGGTCTTCATGCTTTTCGCCTTTCTCACGGGTGGCTACGTCATCCGCGCCGGCATGCGCGAAATGGGTGAGGATCCGGACAAGGCGTGGGACCTGGTGTTCATGGGCGTCATCGGCGGCATCGTGGGCGCCAAGCTCTACTACGTGCTTCTCAACTATGAGAGGCTTGCCAGCGACCCGGCCGGGTTGCTCCTGTCGCGCGGTGGCCTGGTCTGGTACGGAGGCTTTCTGCTCGCGACCGCTCTTGGCGTTTGGGAAATCAAGCGCCAGAAACTGCCCTTGCCGAAGATGGCGGACGTGATCGCGCCCGCGCTGGCGCTCGCCTATGCGGTCGGCCGCGTGGGCTGCTTCCTCGTCGGAGACGACTGGGGCCGTCCCACCGACTCCTGGCTCGGCATCGCGTTCCCGCGGGGAGCTCCGCCGACCAGCGTGGACAACATCGAGCGCCTCGGCATCGCCGTGGACCCCGCGTTGGTCGAAAAGTACGGACAGATCGTGCCGGTGCACCCGACGCAACTGTACGAGGTCGGCCTCAGCACGCTGATCTTCTTCTTCCTCTGGAAGATGCGCGGCGACGGTCGTCCCGCCGGATGGCTCTTCATGCTCTGGTTGGCGCTCGCGGGAGTCGAACGCTTCCTGGTCGAGTTCTTGCGGGCCAAGGACGACCGCTTCTTCGGAGTACTCACACTCGCACAACTCATCAGCCTGGCGATTGTGGCCGTCGGAATCATAGGCATGACTCGCGTGCGCCGTGAGCACGTGGCTGCTCCCGCGTCATGAGGACGAGTACACTGAAGATTCTGCACGCTTCGGACTTGCAGGTCGGGAAACCGTTCCAGCCCAGGGCGGCAGAGGCGTTTCGGCGGCTCGCCTTCGAAGTGGAGCCGCACCTCATCGTCGTGTCCGGGGACCTGACTCAACGCGCCAAGCAACGTGAGTTTCGCGCGGCCTGGGAATTCCTGCAGCGGTTGCCCACCGTCCCACTCGTGGTGACGCTCGGCAACCACGACGTGCCGTTGTACCGCGTCTGGGAGCGGATACTCTTGCCGTATTGGCATTGGAGCCGTGAGATCCCGCGCGATCGCGACTCGGTTGCGCGTGTTGCAGGTGCGATCATCATTGCACTGAACTCGGCGTCTCCTCTTCGGGCGATCGTGAACGGCCGCATCTCAGCTAGGCAACTCTCGTTTGCTTGCAAGAACTTTGAGAGCGCTGCCGCCGCCGGCGTGCGCGTGTTGGTCATCCACCACCATCTGATAAGCCCCCCGGGGGAGGAAGGCGGGGCACCGATACCGGGTGCCAAGCGCATCTTGAAGCAGATCGAGGCGATGAACGTGGACCTCGTGCTAGGCGGCCATCTGCACATGACGCACGTCGCATCGTCGCGAGACCTGATCCCAGGAGAGGGTTCCGGTGTGCCGTTGATCACGGCGGGTACCACGACGTCCTGCCGGGGCAGGGGCGAGGAGACGCGGCGGAATAGCACCAACGTGGTGGAAGTGCTCGACGACCGGATCACCGTGACGCCGCACTTCTTCGAAGCGCGGGGAACAGCTTTCGAGCCAAGCGAGATGATTACCGTAGCGCGCCCCGGCATGCCCGAGCCGGCGGCTCGCGTCGGCGGGGGCGGGACGTAGAAGTGCGCTATCTCCGGAATCGCCCCGATCGTGGTGAAGACTTGCGCGCCATTGTCATCTCCTCCGCGGTAGCGGTGAGCGTCGGTATCGTCACGTTCTACTTCACGCGGCTTCTGCTCGCGCGAGAGCTGCTGGGCATGGAGGTCGACGGGCGGTCGGGCGAGCCACAGCGAGGGGACGCGTAGGCGTGCGCCGGTGCCCCCTCGGACGGATTTTCGCCTGGGCTCTGATCGGTGCGACTTCTCTCGTGCCGCCTCCGGCCTCAGCTCAGGTCGGGCGCACCGACGTCGCCTCGGTCCGCTTCCACGGGAACGAGTTGTTCCCGGACGACTCCCTGGCCCGCGCGATCGTGACCCGAGAGAGCGAATGCCGATCGGCGGTACTCAGCCCTTTTTGCCTCTTCGGCGCAGACTTCGCGGTGCAGCGCTTCTACCTGAACGACTCTCAGATCCCGATTGACAGCATCCGTCTGGTCGCCTGGTATCGGGTTCGTGGGTTTCCAGAGGCGAACATCGGGCCGCCGGTCGTCGACACGCTGGACGGACGGGCACATGTGTCGTTCACGGTTGTCGAGGGCCTACCGATCGTGGTCGACAGTATCGAAGTGCTGGGCGTCGAAGGACTAGACGACGAAGGTTTGTTGGAGGATCTGCCGCTCGAGCTTGGTGACCGAATGAGCGGCTACGCGCTCGATGCCACACGCGATGCTCTCGAGCGGCGACTTCAGAATCGCGGATACGCTTACGCAGAGGTGTTGATAACCTCCATGCGGCCTGCGGACGCTCCGTACAGCTCGGCGGTGACGTTCGATGTCGACCCCGGGCCGCTCTCCGAGTACGGCGTGATCACGATCGCGGGCAATGAGAACCTCAGCGAGTCGACGATACTGCGGACCGCACAGATCCGGACCGGTCGCCTCTTCCGAAGGGACCAACTCTTGGAGTCGCAGACCCGCTTGTTCGGTCTCGACATCGTGAGCAGTGCTCGGGTGGAACCGTTCGGCATCCCGATCGCTGAATGGGAGCTCCGCCGCCGGGACCTCTCGACCGCTCCCGATTCAGTGATCCCAGTGACGCTGCGCGTACAGGAAGGGGATCAATACCGGCTCCGCTACGGAGCCGGTTGGAGCACGGCGGAGTGTTTCGACGTCGTGTCCCGCGGGACGGCCCGCAACTTCATGGGCGGCGGCCGTATTCTGCAGCTCCGCGGTCGGGTCGCGAACCTTCTCGCCGCGGACTTCCACGACATCCTCTGTCCGGCGAGTGGCAGCGGATCGTTCGCGAAGTTGAACTGGCTCGCCGCCCTCGATTTCGCTCAGCCGTGGATCTTCTCCACGCGCAATTCGTTCGTGGCTTCGGTGTTCAGTGAGCGGCAGAGCCTCCCTGATGTCTTCGTCCGGAGTGCGGTCGGTCTCGACCTCGCGCTGACCCGTGCAATCGGGCCGCTGACCCCGCTGACGCTCTCGTACCGACCTGAGTTGTCGCGTCTCGATGCGGCGGGCGTCCTGTTCTGTACGGGACTCCTAGTGTGTACACCGGACGATATCGAGATCCTGGAGAGTTCCAATTGGCTCGCTCCGCTAGGCATCAACTTCACTCGCGTTCTCGCGAACAACCCACTCAATCCTACTCGCGGCTATAACCTCGTTGTCGACCTCGAGCATGCGGCGTTTTGGACGGGCTCCAACTTCCGCTACGATCGCGTGGTCGCCGAGGGAACCTGGTACGCCAGCCAGGGGTCGGGGGTGCTGGCGGCCCGGGTGCGGGGTGGGTGGGTCGGAGCTGGGCCGTTCAGCGAGCTCGTTGGCGCGGGGGTGGGCGTCGACGTCGTGCACCCCCAAAAGCGGTTTTACGCGGGCGGTGCGAACTCGGTACGCGGTTTTGCGCAGAGCCGCCTGGGGCCGAGAGTTCTGACGGTCGATCCGGCCCAACTCCTGGATGAGAGGAGCACGGGAAGCGCATGCACGACCGCTCAGGTGATCGATCTCAGTTGCGACGCGACTGGGCTGGAAGAGGGGGGCTTCATGCCCCGCCCGACCGGCGGTACCAGAGTGCTCGAGGCCAACCTCGAGCTCCGGTTCAGGGTTGGCTCCCGCCTGCAAGGCGTCGCCTTTGTCGACGCCGGACAGCTTTGGGGTGCGACCGAGTCGGTCGACCTCGGCGACCTCGAGGTCACCCCCGGCACCGGCATTCGCTTCCTGAGCCCGATTGGCCCGATCCGAGTCGACGTCGCCTACCGCTTCAGGGGCGGGGAGGCCCTCTCCGTCGTGACGTCGCAGTTGCGGCCGTTTGCAGACGGTGAGGATGAGCCAGACGACCGGATCTTCGTGGATGGGGAGAGTATCCCGTTCGTCCAATCGAACGAACTCGCGGTGCTCGGCCCGAGGGTCTTGTTCGGGGAGTCGTCCTCGCTGTCGTTGCGACGCTTACAACTCCACATCTCGATCGGCCAGGCGTTCTGATGAGCGAGTCGACCCGGTCAGCGACGCAGCCCGAGTCCGCCGAATCGGCTCCGGACGCGGCCCCCAGCAGGAGGAGGTGGCCCGGGCGTCTGTTCGCATTGGCGGTGGTGCTGGTTCTGGGGCTGATCGGCGTATCCGTCCTGCTCGTGAAAACGGGTCGCGGCCAACGCATCGCGCTGGACCTGATGCTGGAGCGCGCGCGCGCTTCGCTTGCGGGCGACCTGGTAGTGGACGGAATTCGAAGCGGGAACTTGTTGACCGGCGCCACGCTCAGAGGTCTCAAGCTCGACGCGGAGGAGGGTCGACCCTTCCTGCGCGCAGACTCGGTCCGGCTGCGATTCTCCCCCTTAGAGATTTTCAACCCGGATGTGCGACGCATCGCCTCGGTCACCGTCTGGGGCCTCGATCTCGAGATCTCCCGCTATCCTTCGGAGCGGTTCTTCAACATCCAGCGCGTGATCAAGACCCGCGTCGATCCGGTCGTGGCGGAGGGAGCGGAGGCTGAGCAACCGCTCGCTTTCCTCGCAGTGGACCGCCTTGAGGTGCGGGGTGGGACGGTACGACTGCTGACTCCCGTTGGGAACGACACCGCGTCTCCAACCGTCCCGTCGCCGGACGGGGAAGGACTTCTGAGGCGGCTCGCCTTCGAGGAGCTCGACCTCGACCTCGAAAACGCTGTACTCGACCTCTCCAACCCGGCCCGGCTCTTTGCGGCCCAGCTCACGGCCCTGTCCATGAAAGCCGCGGTCGTCGCGGAGCCCGTCAGCCTCGAAGAGGCATCCGGAGAGATCGTCTACGGCTCAGCGGGAATCACCCTCTCCCAGGGTCGGATTCGTCTGCCGGGCTCAGTGCTGCGAGGTGAGATCTCGGCGGGTCCAAGCGAGCCGGATGGTCCCTGGTCGCTCACGGCCTCGCTGAGCACCGAAGGGGACGGCGACCTCGAGGACCTGAAGTGGCTCGACGACCGCATCCCGTCCGGTTCGTTCCGCGGCGGTGCTCGCATCTCGGTCTCCGGGTCGACGGAAATCGTTCTGGAGGAGGTCCGGATCGAGTTGGAGGCGAGCAGTGTCACGGTGGGGGGCCGGGTCGTCCTCGGCGAACAGATCTCCCTCGACGCTCTCGATGTGACGGTGAACCCGCTCGCCCTCGATAGGCTCGAGCCTTGGATCGGGCGGGATCTTCCGCTCGACGGCTGGCTCAGCGGGCAGGTGCGCCTCTCCGGGACGCTGACCGATCTGGTGACGAGTGGTCGGATGACGCTCGTCCCGACCGGGTACGGAGGTTCTCCGACGACCGTGAACTTCAGCGGCACGCTGCATGGAGGGACGAACCCCGGGGCGACGACCTTCGAAGCGCGCTTGGACCCTCTGAACTATCAGCTGCTGAACGTCGTCGCCCCGGATGCCTCCCTGGGTGGATCAGGTTCGCTCGCGTTCGAGATTTCGGGCTGGGCGGATGACGGGCTGCAATTCGTTGCCGACGCGTCGCATCAGGGAGACGCGTTGCTGACTTCGCGCGTGCGGGTGAGCGGGGCGTTGAGGCGAACGGAAACAGGCGAGTGGCTCGCGGATGTGCAAGCAGACGTCGTACCGCTCTCGCTACGAATCTTGGGGCAGTTGCTGCCGGATCTCGAGCTGGGCGGTGAGGTCAGCGGCCGCGTGCGAGGCGTGGGCCGCTTGCGCGACCTTCAGCTATCAGGCGACTTCGACGCCGCGGGTGGAAGGGTCAGCTTCGACGGCGTGGCGGACATGCGACGGCTCGGATCGTTCTACCGATTCGACGCTTCCGCCGAATCCGTTCCCCTCGATCGGTTCAGCGCCCGGTTTCCGACTCCCTCCGTGTGGAGCGGCACGCTCTCGGTGGAAGGCCGGGGTATCCGCGTCGATTCCATGGATGCGGCTGCGACACTGTTCGTAACGCGGTCCCGGATCGGGGGCCTGCACATCGACACCGTGACGGCTCATCTGAGAGCCTCGGCGGGGATCCTGACCCTCGACAGTCTCGATGCGGTGCTCGGCGGCGTTGTGGTCTCGGGCGAGGGACGACTCGGCATGGCCGCACCGCTCGACGGCGAGGTCCGGCTCACTTTCTCGACGGACTCGCTCGGGGGCCTCCGTCCGCTCTTGCTCGGCGACACCGTAATCGCCAAGGACACCCTCAGTGCTCTGGAGTCGGCGCGCCTGACGTTCGAGGGTATCGACGTCGAGGCTCTCCCCGACACCGCGGACGTGCGCATGTACGGGTCGGTCGACGGTACGATACGCCTCGTGGGATCCGTCGACGCGCTCGATGTCGAACTCGACATGGAGGTACGAGGGGCCGTGTACGGTCACAACCGGGTCGACAGCGCGAGCGTGCACCTGACCGCGAACGAGCTCCCCGACTTCTCGGGGGACTGGGACGTGTTGCTGGACGCGTTCGGCGTGGAGTATCAGGGCCGCTCGTTCGAGCGGGCCCATCTGGACGCCGACATGACTCGGCGGCAGGGACGGGCTGCGCTCGAAGTCGAGAGGGGCCCCGGCGAGCGACTCGAGGCGAGGGGCCGGTTCGACTTCGACTCGCTGGGGGGGTCGGTCCGGTTGGAGGAGGCGACGGCGACGCTGGACTCGCTCGAATACTACCTCGCGTATCCGAGTCGCGTGGTTTGGGACGAGCGATCGGTCTCCATCGAGGGCCTCGAACTGCGCCGGGACGACCACGACCACATGAGGATCACCGCCGACGGCACGCTTTCGCGCTCGCATGTGTCTGACTTCGAATTGGTGATCGAAGGCCTTCACATTGAGCGCGTGGCCCGTGTAGTGGAGTTCGACGACGTCGCCGTAAGCGGGCACCTCGATCTCACGCTGTCGGTGAGCGGGCCCGCCGACGATCCAGTCATCGAGGGGCGCTTCGAGCTCGAGGAGCCTAGCCTGGCGGACGTCCTGTTCACGCGCGTCGCGGGCGAGCTGGAGTATCGGGGCAAGGAAGCGGATGTTCGCGTCGAGGTCTGGGAGGGTGAGCGACGGGTGTTGAGCGCCGTCGGCGCGGTACCGATCGATCTGTCTCTGACCGAGGTCGAGCGCCGGCAGGTCACGCTGCCGATGGAGCTGCGAGTGGTGGCCGACTCCCTCGATGCCGCGGTAGCGCTCGCGTACTTCGGGACGCTCGAGGACGTCGTCGGTACCGTGTCCGGGGAAATACGCCTAGGTGGTACCTCCGAGGCGCCGGAGCCGGATGGGGTCATCACGCTTTCCACGGGGGGCTGGTCGATCGAGGTGCTCGGCGTTCGCCACTCCGAGGTCAACGGTACGTTGACGCTCAAGCCGGACCGAACAGCCGAGGTCGACCTGTCGTTGAACGCGACCGGCCGTGCCGAGGTCACCGGCACACTGATCTTGGATCCGATCTCAGACCCGGGCCTCGACCTCCAGTTCACGTTCGAGGGCTTCCAAAGCGTGCAGCGGCGGGACATAGAGAGTCGCGTGAGTGGAGCGCTCACTCTGAGCGGCCGATACGGCCGCCCATTCGTGCAAGGAGACCTCACTGTGGACGAGGCCGCGATCTTCGTAGACGAGTTCGCGAGGAACGCGGGGATCGTGGATCTCTCGAACCCGAGACTGTTCGGTGCCGACACGACGGCCTTCTTGACCCAGCCGTTGCTGCGCGACCTTCCCTTCCTCGAGTATTTGCGAGCCGAAGTGACCCTCGCCGTTCCCAGGGCCACCTGGCTTCGGTCCTCCGAGATGGACGTGGAGATCGGCGGGGAGCTCCAGGTTCGGTACTCGCGGCGCGACAGGGACCTCGTCATGATCGGGGAGCTACAAGCGCTACGTGGCTCGTATGCGGTGTTGGGGCGTCGCTTCGAAGTCGCCGGTGGTACCGTCGGCTTCCCGGGGACGCCGGGCATGAACCCGACGCTCGACATCCAGGCGGTGAGCCGGATCCGGCGCATCGAGGGTGAGCCTCTGGAGGTCAATGCCAACGTCGGGGGCACGCTCACGCTTCCCCGGGTCACGCTTTCGACGGAGGAGGCCGGGCTGGTACAGTCCGACCTCGTGAGCTACCTGGTCTTCGGGCGCTCCAGCGCGGAGCTCGCCACGGGCCAAACCGCGTTCCTCGAGGGCGCCGCCGGCTCCGTCGTGACATACTTGTCTGGAACGGTCGCGTCCCAGATCGGGGCTGCGCTCGCTCAAGGGATCGGCGTCGACTACTTGTCGATCACGCAGGCCGGCGACTTCGCGCTTACCTCGGGCCTCACCAACTCGCTCGCGAATACGCAGGTGGAGATCGGCCAGTACGTGGGACCGAACACGTTCATGGTGATCGTCTTCCGGCCCCTGTCCGGGCAGGCTGCGGGCGGCAGCTTCTTGGGCGGAGCGCGGATCGAATGGTCGCTCTCCGACGACTACACGGTCGAGGGATTCATCGAGGACCGGTTCCTGCGGAGCGGCAGCGGCAGCTTCGGACGTTTGGGAGTCGAATCGCCGAAGGTCTGGGGCGTGTTCATCTTCAGAGAGTTGGGCCGCTGACGCTGGCGTAGCCGCCCCTCTCTGTCGTCTCGCGGCCGCCATTTTCGGGCGCATCCCCAGGATTGAGCACGACTTGCGTGCGCGGTTAGTTTTTCAGGCTATGGGACGAACTATGTCCGCCGAGCCGCGCCGCAACGAGAAGCTCATCGTGCGCGGCGCCCGCGAGCACAACCTGAGGAACATCCACGTCGAGCTGCCGAGGGAGCGGCTCATCGTGATCACCGGACTGTCGGGTTCGGGGAAGTCCTCGCTCGCGTTCGATACGATCTACGCCGAGGGGCAGCGCCGATACGTCGAGTCGCTGTCCGCGTACGCGCGCCAGTTCCTCGGCTTGATGGAAAAGCCCGACGTCGATTCCATCGAGGGTCTTTCACCGGCGATTTCGATCGAGCAGAAGACGGTGAGCCGGAATCCGCGCTCCACGGTCGGCACGGTCACTGAGATATATGACTACCTGCGCCTGCTCTGGGCCCGCGTCGGCACGCCGCACTGTCCGACCTGCGGCGAACCCGTGGTGCGACAGTCGGCCAGTCAGATCGTCGACGCACTGCTCAGGATGAAGGACGGCACGCGTGTCGAACTGCTGGCCCCCCTGGTGCGGGGCCGGAAGGGCGAGTTCGCCGCTGTCTTCGAGCGCGCGCGCAAGGATGGTTTCGTACGGGTTCGCGTGGACGGCGAAACGCACGACCTACGCGAACCGCCCTCGCTCAACCGCTACGAAAACCACGACATCGCGGTGGTGGTCGATCGCCTCGTGATCCGAGCGGAGGACCGCGACCGGCTGGCGGATTCGGTGGAAACCGCGCTTCGCACGGGTGACGGCATCCTCGAGGTGATCCAGCACCGGAAACGGACCGAATCGGTCGGGCACCTGTTCAGCGAGCACTACGCATGCGGGAATTGCGGCACCAACCTCGCGGAGCTCGAGCCCAGGCAGTTCTCCTTCAACTCGCCCTACGGAGCGTGCGAGGAATGCGGGGGCCTCGGTACTCGGAAAGAGGTGAACCCGGACCTGCTCATCGCAGACCCGAGCGTCTCGATCCTCGAGGGGGTCATCCTCCCGTGGGGTGATCCATCGGGGCACCTGCGGCGCTCTGTGATCCCCGGATTGGCCGAAGCGTACGAGTTCGATCCGAACACGCCGTGGGGAGAGCTCGAAGAGACGGTGCGCCATGCCGTGATCCACGGTTCAGGCGCAATGAAGATCCGCTTCCCGTACAAGTCGGGCAGCGGGAAGTTCAAGGGCCACTACGAGGATCGCTGGGAAGGCATCCTCGCGAACATCGATCGCAGGTACCGGGAAACCACATCGGAGGCGGTTCGGAACCAGCTCGACGACTACATGTCGACGCTCCCGTGCGGGGCGTGCGAGGGTAGCCGCCTGAAGCCCGCGTCGCGGTCGGTCACGATCGGCGGGCGCTCGTTGGGCGACATCGTGGAGCTTCCGATTGGGGAGGCCCGGGCCTTCATCGATTCGTTGCCGGTGCAGGGGGAGCGGAACGGCAAGAAGGGGAAGGAGGACGGGGCTCTTGGCCCGCCGCTTTCCGCCGAAATCGCGGGACCGATCCTGAAGGAAGTGGGAGAACGCCTACGCTTCCTTAGCGACGTGGGGCTCGACTACCTCACACTAGGCCGTGCGGCCGGCTCACTCTCGAGTGGTGAGGCGCAGAGGATCCGACTTGCCACCCAGATCGGAAGTCGGCTCGTAGGAGTCCTCTACATCCTCGACGAGCCGTCGATCGGTCTTCACCAGCGGGACAACGCGCGACTTCTCGGCACGCTCGAACGTCTACGCGATCTCGGAAATACCGTGCTCGTCGTCGAGCACGACGAGGAGACCATCCGGCGCGCTGATTACATCGTCGACCTCGGGCCCGGCGCGGGGCGTCACGGCGGGGAGGTCGTCGCGAGCGGTCCGATTGAGGCGCTACTGGCCGAAGAGAGGTCGCTCACCGGCGCTTATCTGCGCGGCGACCGGCGGATCGCGGTTCCGGCGCGGCGCCGACCGGTCGACGCTGGGCGCTCGCTCACCGTGCGTGGCGCCTGCGGCCACAACTTGCAGAAGCTCGACGTGAGCTTTCCGCTCGGACTGTTCGTATGCGTGACCGGCGTGAGCGGGTCCGGAAAATCGACGCTCGTGAACGAGACGCTGTACCACGCGCTGGCGCGGCACCTCTACCGGAGCAAACTCGTGCCAGGGAGCCACGACACCATCGAGGGTCTCGAGTTGATCGACAAAGTCATCGATGTCGATCAATCGCCGATCGGACGAACGCCGCGCTCGAACCCCGCGACCTACGTGGGTCTGTTCACCCCCATTCGGGAGCTCTTCGCGAACCTGCCCGAGTCGCAAATGCGTGGGTACGGCCCCGGGCGCTTCTCGTTCAACGTTAAGGGTGGACGCTGCGAGTCTTGCCAGGGCGATGGGCTCGTCAAGATCGAGATGCACTTTCTGCCCGACGTCTACGTCAAGTGCGACGTGTGCCGCGGCCGGCGCTACAACCGTGAGACGCTCGACGTCTTCTACAAAGGCAACAATATCGCCGACGTCCTTGAGATGACCGTCGACGACGCGCTCGAGTTCTTCGCCGCCGTGCCTCGCATCAAGGTGAAGCTGGAGGCCCTGCAGCAGGTGGGCTTGGGCTACGTGCACCTCGGACAGTCGGCGACGACGCTGTCCGGCGGCGAGGCGCAGCGCGTGAAGCTCGCGACGGAGCTTTCCAAGCGCGCGACCGGCCAGACGCTGTACATCCTCGATGAGCCGACGACCGGCCTGCACTTCGAGGACGTACGCGTTCTCCTGGAAGTCCTGCACCGGCTCGTAGAGCTCGGGAACACGGTCATCGTGATCGAACACAATCTTCACGTCGTGAAGACCGCTGACTGGATCATCGACCTCGGTCCGGAAGGTGGACCGGGTGGCGGTCGTATCGTCGTGGAGGGCACTCCCGAAGATGTGGCGGCGACCGAGGCCTCCTACACGGGCCAGCACCTGGCGCCAATGCTTGGGAGTTGAGGAAGGGCGGTCCTCTTCGACGCAACTGATCGGGCTTCGGCGTGTACGCCCCTGCAGCGGCGACGCTCAAGCTTTACCTTATTCTCCGCCCGGCGGAGACTCATATAACGGAGACGGTCATGGTAACCCGAGAGGATCTCGAGAGCTTCTTCATTCGGATGGATCTCGAGTACGATGAGGTCGATGACGGCATGTTCCTCGTCCAGGGCCGCAACAGCGGTCTTCCGGTCGTGGTGCATCATTCGGACGCGCTTCTCCTGATTCGCATGAAGGTGATGGACCTTCCCGAGTCGATGGACGACGAGGTTGGGTTCTACCGTGCGCTCTTGGAGTTGAACGCCACGGACGTCGTCCACGGGGCCTATGGTCTCGAGGACGGTGAGCTGATCCTCAGCGACACCCTCGAACTGGAGACGCTCGACTTCCACGAGCTCCGAGCCTCGACGGAATCGATTGAACTGGCCGCCACCAGTCACATGGAGCGGATCCGCGCCCTGGCCGGCGTCGCTGATGATGGCGACGCCGACGACCCGGGCACGGAAGAGGCGGAGGGCTGACGACAATGGGCATGTTTACGAAGCTGTCGACCGTCATCAAATCCAACATCAACGATCTCATCTCGAGGGCCGAAGACCCCGAGAAGATGTTGAACCAGATCATCATCGACATGCGCGACCAGCTGGCCAAAGCCAAGCGCGAGGTCGCCGCGGCGATCGCGGACGAGCGCAAGCTAAAGAAGCAGCTCGATGACGAGGCGAAGCAGGCGCGCGACTGGGAGCATCGAGCGATGCTAGCGGTGAAGGAAGGTCGCGACGACCTCGCGAAGCAGGCGCTGATCCGTCAGCAGGAGCACGCCGAGCGCGCCCAGATGATCCAGCAGACCTGGCAGGAGCAGGCCGCCGAGACGGAGAGCCTCAAGGGCTCCCTGCGCCAGCTCAACGACAAGATCGAAGAGGCGAAGCGCAAACGGAATCTGCTCATAGCCAAGCAGAAGCGGGCACAGGCACAGCGCCGCATCCACGAGACGATGTCCGGTCTATCCGATACCTCAGCGTTCGAGGCGTTCAACCGGATGGCCGAAAAGATCGAGGAGCAGGAACGCCAGAGCATCGCGCACGCCGAGGTCACCGAGGCGCTCGGGGGCGACACGCTCGAGACCGAGTTCGTGCGTCTCGAAGCCGGGGGGGCGAGCGGTGGCGCGGACGTGGAGGACAAGCTTCTCGCGCTCAAGAGCCAGATGGGTCTGCTCGGCGATGGCGCGACCGAAGAGCCGAAGCAGCTCGAAGCCGGCAACGAACCGGCGCCGGCTCCGGCGGCTGAGGAGTCCGCTCCCGCGGTGCAGGACGCCGAGGTCGAGGAAGTCTCCCAAGCTGAAGCTGACTCGATTCCGGAGGCGCAGCTGATCTCCGAGTTCGAAGTGCTCGAGGAGAAGCAGGCAGAGTCCTGATTCGATCCTTGCGAGCAAGCCGTTGGAGCCTACATGAGCATCGTCTACCTGAATGGCGAGTTTCTCCCCAAAGACGAAGCGAAGATCTCTCCCGACGACCGCGGCTTCCTGCTCGCGGATGGAATCTACGAAGTAACGCCTTTCTACGAGGGCGCTCCGTTCTGCATGGACCGTCACCTCGCCCGTCTCGAGCACGGCCTCCGCTGGATGCGCATTCGGCAGCCGCTCGATGGGCTCGAAGACGTGCAACGCAGGCTCATCGCACAAAACGGCCTCGAGAGCGCTGAAACGGCGCTCGTATACGTTCAGATCACGCGGGGCGTCGCGCCCCGCACGCACTACTTCCCGACGGACCCTGTCGAGGCGACCGTGTACGCGTACGCAAAGGTGTGGGATCGTCCTTCCCCCGAGCGCTGGTCGCAGGGCTTCACCGCGGCCACGGTGCCCGATCGGCGGTGGAGTAGGGTCGACGTGAAAACGATCTGCCTGCTGCCGAACGTACTCGCGTTCCAGGACGCGATCGAAGCCGGCGCCGACGACGCGCTGCTCATCCGCGACGGCGTCGCGATCGAGGGCGCACACATGAACTTCTGGGGCGTCTTCGACGGCACGGTCGTCACGCATCCGAAGACGAACCACATACTGCCGGGCATCACGCGAGGCATCGTCCTGGACTTGGCCGCCGCGGACGGCATCCGCGTCGAGGAGCGACCCATCCAGGTCGAGGAGCTCGGCGAAGCCGACGAGCTCTTCTTCACGGGTACGACCGGCGAGGTGCGGCCTTGCGTGCGGGTGGACGGCACGCCCGTGGGTGACGGAAGTGTCGGCGTGATCACCAGGCGGCTCGCCGACCTCTTCCGGGCGGAGCTCGTCGCTGTGAAGGAGGAGGCCGGGGCGCCGGTCGCTTGACGTGGTCGGGGCTCGGCGGACGCTGATATTCGCCGGAGTCACGGCGATCTCGCTCGCGGGCTGCGTCACCGGCGCGGTAGGACCCGGCACGACGGCCAACGTCGATCTGACTGGCCCGGGGGACACGGATTTTGTGCGTTTCATCTACTTGGGCAGCGGCGGCTGGATCATCGAACGAGGGGAAGATCAGGTGCTGGCCGCGCCGTTCTTCTCGAACCCGAGCCTGCTGAGAACCGGATTGCTACCGATCCGGTCGGACACCGCACTCGTGGACCGCTACATGTCCCGCTACGACGTCGCCGCGGCCAAGGTGATCCTGGTCGGGCACGCGCACTACGACCACCTGATGGACGTGCCGCGGGTGGCACTCGCGCACGCGCCCGACGCGCGCATCGTCGGCACGACAACCGTGAAGAACACGCTCGGGACGTGGTCTGGAGTGGCGGATCGCGTGGACGTCGTCAACGACATCGCCGGCGATCAACACACGGTCGGCGAGTGGCTCCGCTACGGTGACGGCGTGCGTGTGATGGGGCTCCGCTCCAAGCACGCCCCGCACTATGATGGGTATACGCTGTACGCGGGCACCCGCGACCGCCCACTGGCGACCGCGCCCCGGTGGGTGACGGAGTGGCTGGAAGGGCGAACCCACGCCTATCTGGTCGACTTCATGGATCCGGACGGTTCCGTCGCCTTCCGGGTGTACTATCAAGACGCGGTCGCACCGGCTCCGGCAGGCTTCGCGCCGGAAGCGCTCATCGACGAGCACCCGGTCGACGTAGCCATCTTCGTACCGGCCACGTTCGATCAGGTCGAGTGGCACCCTGAGGCGTTGGTCGAGAACCTGCATCCCGAGCGCGTGCTGCTCGGTCACTGGGAGGACTTCTTCGTGCCGATCGATGCGCCCACCAGGTCGGTATTGCTCACCGACCTCGGCTATTTCGAAAAGCGACTCGCTCGGGTGCACGACGGTGGGTGGTGGCGCCCCGACCTGTGGACGGAGTTCCGGTTTCCGGTCCGGTAGCGATGTCACGACGAGCCTCCGGTCTCACACTGCTCTGCCTGGCCCTAGCCGTGTGCACGAGCACGTCGGATGGCGACTTCGAAGTGATCGCCCAGCTGGACGTGGGGCGGAACCCTCACCAGATATCCTTTTCCGAGGACGGACGCACGGCGTACGTCGCGACGGCGGGGGAGGACCGGATTACCGTTATCGACGCCGTTCGGTACGAGATCGTCGGTACGATCCCTGTGCCCGGAACGCCCCTTGGCGTCATACCGCTACCCAACGGGAAGGATCTCGCCGTAGCGCGGTTCGACGCCGGCGGGGTCGCTCGCTATGCCCGGAATGGGGGCGCACTCGGTGGCGACCGGGGCACGAGCGCCGGCGCCTCGCTGATCACCGGTCCGTATGCTGGCGATCGATACCTGGTCTCAGTCGAAGCGGCGGACTCGGTCCACGTCTTCGACGCGCGAGCCTTCACATTCGTGGCGAGCTACCCGACCGGTGACCGGCCATTCCCCGCCGCGGCCACCTCGGATGGTCGCCTGGCGTTCGTGCCCGGCTACTCCGATGGCACGGTCACCGTCATCGACCTATTCAACGATCGCGTGCTCGAGACCGTGTCGGTAGGCGACCGCCCCAGCGGGGGTGCGGTCCTTCCCGGCGACATCGAGTATGCCGTCGTGGTCCGAGGCGAGAACCGCGTGGCGTTCATCAGCACGGCGTCTCATGTGGAAGTCGGCCAACTGAGCGAGGGGATCGGCGAATCGCCGTTCTCGATTGTCATTACACCCAACGGGCGACTGGCGTTCGTGAGCAACACGGCCAGCCACGACATATCCGTGATCGACCTTGCCGATCGGCGGGTAATCCGGCGGATTCCGGTGCCGGACATCCCCATCGTGATGTCGGTTCACCCGTCGGGGGGCGAGCTCTGGGTTTCCTCCGAGGGGGTGCACCGGCTGACCGTGATCTCGATCCCCGAGGTGTGGAGGGACGATCCGCGAGACCTGCCCGCGACCGCCGTCCTCGGCTCACAGGTGACGGAGGTCGCCGTCATGGGCATGATTCACTCCGGCTACTGGAGTTGCGGGGCTTTCCGCAGAACTAGAAGGGTCACACCCCAGCGGCCCCAGCGGCTGCGGGTGCGCGGAGCCGACGTCCGCGTACATTGAGAATCTCCGGAAGGCGACGCGAGCATCGAGGGCGTCGCTATCGCCGGGAGCCGAAGTTTCTCTCTTCGAGAGGAGGAGCCATGCGAAACTCGATCCTCGGTTCGCTCCGATCCGCCCTGGCGGCGGCGGTCGCGCTCACGACCGCGAGCTGCGTGGAGCAGACGGCCCTCCCTGAATGTGACGCCGACAACGGTGGCATCCAGCTTCCAGACGGGTTCTGCGCGGTCGTCGTCGCGGATGGCCTTGGCGCGGCGCGGCACCTGGACGTAGCCCCGAACGGTGACATCTTCGTGGCAATCCGTAACCAGCCGAACGCCTCCGGAGGGATCATCGCCCTGCGCGACACCGACGGAGACGGCCGGGCCGACGTTGAAGAGCGATTCGGCGAGAACGGCGGAACGAGCATACAGCTGCGCGGCGACTATCTGTACTTCGGTCGCGACAACGCGATCGTCCGCTACCCGATGACGCCCGGCGAGCTCGTCCCGGACGGGCCTGCCGAGGTGATCGTGACGCTACCGGATCAGCGGTCCCACGCGTCCAAGGGCTTCGCCTTCGACGGTGAGGGCGGGATGTACGTGAACGTCGGCGCGCCCGCCAACGCATGTCAGTCGGAGGATCGCGAGCCCGGCGTCCCCGGCATGGACCCCTGCCCGTTACTCGAGAATCACGGGGGCGTGTGGAAGTTCGACGCGGATCGCCTGGGTCAGACCCAGGCGTCGGGCACTCGCTACGCGACCGGCATGCGGCAGAACTTCGCCATGGCCTGGCATCCGTTCGCGGCCGGGCTCTACCTCGCCCAGCACGGCCGTGATCAGCTCAGCACGCTGTGGGAGGGCTTCACGGAGGAGCAGAACGCCGAGCTACCGTCGGAGGAGTTCCTGAGGGTGGAAGAGGGCTCGAACTTCGGCTGGCCGTACTGCTACCACGACTGGCGGCAAGGCAAGCGGGTGCTGTCGCCGGAGTACGGTGGCGACGGAATCGAGGTCGGCCGCTGCGGCGACTTCGATCTCCCTTTGATCGGCTTCCCGGGCCACTGGGCGCCTAATGCATTGATGTTCTACACGGGCGAGCAATTTCCGGAGAGGTACCGGGGAGGTGCGTTCATCGTGTTCCACGGGTCGTGGAACCGTGCGCCATTGCCCCAGGGCGGGTATAACGTCGCGTTCGTGCCGTTCGACAGCGGCGCGCCGGCCACGGGCGACTACGAGATCTTCGCGGACGGCTTCGCCGGGCAGACGCCCTTGATGAACCGCGACGACGCGGTGTACCGGCCCTCGGGCATCGCCGAGGGACCGGACGGCAGCGTCTACATCTCGAACGACAAGACCGGCCGAATCTGGAGAGTGATGTACAGGGGCTCCTGAGCACCTTCTCGGTGCAGGTCGACTTCCGTCGATGGTGCTCGCCGGCGGCGGTGAGCATGCCGCAGGCGTTCGACCTGGCCACCGGCGTATCGATGCGTACGGTTACGACCCACCGGGAATGTCATGGCGTTCTTCTGGGCTGAGCTTGCCAGCCTCGGCTTGCCTTCTGGAGTGGTAGTGACATAGGGCGATCCCTTTTGGCTGTGCCGTTACGCGGTTCGGCGCCGCCGAGGGCGGCGTGCTCTGGATGAAGTAGCGCGACCGCGTCACGAGCTGCTCGGCGCCGGAAACGCCTCTCGCCTCTACGTAGCGGTGGCGTGACGCTACGTCATGAGTCGTACGGAGGCGCCTGGCGCTCCGCGGTATCCTCCCCGTGAGCACAATGGACGAGGGAGGCATGACATGGACCGCATACGAGCACCGCTACTCATCACGCTGCTGGTCACTACTCTGGCCGGATGCCACCTGCCTGGCCGCTTCATGCGTGGCTACGCGGAGGCCGAGCCCCAAGGCATGGAGCTGCTGAGCGAGCACGGAGCCTTCGCTACCGCGCCGTCGAACGTTCGCGGTCAGGTGCGCTTCCTGTTCGACGACTTCGGTAGCCTCACCACGGACAACCTCCGTCGCAACGTATGGCCGTGGAAGTTGGTCGGTGCGGCGCTGGTGAGGGATCGCCATCTGAGCGATGGGGCTCCGATCAATCGGCGTACGCTCGACCGAGTGTTCGAGGAGTACGGCTTCATTCGACCGACGGCCGTGGCCAACTGGACCGGACCACAGCCTCGATTCGAACGCCCCATGGGCATGCTCGCCGGGATGGCGAGGCGAGGCTTCCCGGCCGTCGAGATCGAGGTCGCGAACCTGGGGTGCGCGACGTGCCACGCCGGACCCCTCTTCGGCGCCGACGGACGGCCGACTGGCGAGGTGTGGCTCGGGCTGCCGAACGCGTCGATCGACCTGAGCGCCTATTCGGACGGCGCCTTTGCCGCGTTGCAGCGCGAGCTCGAGACGCCGGATTCCTTGATCGCCACGATCGCGGTGCTCTTCCCCGAAGTCTCGGAGCGCGAGCTCTCCACGCTTCGGAAGTTCGCCTCCAGCTCCGCTCGCGAGCAACTGGCATTCCGGGCCGAAGAGTTCGGAAGGCTGTTGCCTGGAGGACCGGGGCTCTCGAATAGTCTTGGCTCAGTCCGCTTCTCGATGGGTGCGCTCCGCAGCGATTCTCGGGCGCATCAGGTGGCGTGGACGTCGGCCCCGGACCTAGCTGGGACCACGATGCGGCGGTCGCTGTTGATCGATGGAGTCTTGGCGGCACCGGCGAGCGAGCGCTACGGCGCCATGAAGCGATCTGACGTCGACGCGGATCACCTCGATGACCTCGCGGCTGTTACTTCGCTCCAGATTACAGCGTCACAGGGCGTTCCTCCGCAGGACGCCCTTGAAAGGATCCCCGAAATGCGGGAGGTTCTCGACTTCCTGCACACGACCGAGTCACCTCCGTTCCCAGGGACCGTCGATCGCGCGCTCGCGCTAAGGGGCGCGGACGTCTTTGAGACCGCGTGCGCTTCGTGCCACGGAGAGTACTCGGAGGGCCTGAGCGACGTCCGGCTCCTGGTCCACCCTAATCGTCTCACCCCGCAGGACCGAATGCTGACCGACTCCGTGCGCTGGGCTACCGCGCAGCACGAGGAGCTCTCAGCACTCCTGGGGGAAGTGGGCTACTTGGAGCACATCGAGCCGTTGAACGGCGGAGGATACATAGCGCCGGACCTCGGTGGCCTTTGGGCCACCGCTCCCTATCTGCACAACGGCTCCGTGCCAACGCTGTGGCACCTGATGCATGCAGAGCAGCGACCCGAGCGCTTCTACGTGGGCGGGCACATGCTCGACTACGAGCTCGTGGGGATCGCGGGCGCGCTCGGCCACGACGGAGTGTATCGCTATCCAAAGGGATACGAGCCTTGGTCGCGAAGCGCCCTCTACGACACGCGTGAGCCGGGACGCTCCAACGCGGGACACGAATTCCGCATGCTGACCGAAGAGCAGAAATGCGCGCTGCTCGAGTACCTGAAGGTGCTTTAGCGGCGAGGCCGGCCGTAGCGATCCCGGATACCGCGCGCGTCGGCCTACTCTTCCCGCTTCGGCGGCCCCCCCTCGAAGCGGAAGCGGATGCGGCGGCCCTCCGAGTCCTCGGCCACGATGAAGTGGGCGGGGGCCCCGGTATTCAGGCCTCCTTCGTCGTCCAGCGCTCGGCTGCTCGGTATCAGATAGAGACCATCCACCAGCAGCGTGTCCTGGGCTTCGGCTTCGCCCATGTCGCCGATGTCTACGATGACGCCGCCCTCCTTCAAGAGCGGCCTGTCGTAGTTGAGCAGGATGTCGGCTTCGAGTGTGGGGGCACCTGGTACCGCGATCGTCCCGCCCGAGATGAGCAGGTCCGCGACCCGGCGGCCGTTGTATGCCAGCCGTTCGTAGTCGTCCGGGTCGTACTCCGTGTAGCGGCCAGTGGCGATGGCGTCCAGAGCGTTCAGAATGCCGACGAAGTTCGTCTCGCGCAGGTGCTGCTTCTGCGGGTCGTCGGGCCACGCGCCTGACTCGATCAGCACGGTGCTCGCGCCCCACACCCCCATCAGATCACCGAACGCACGGGGGTTGAAGGTGTCGTCGTACTTTGCGATGTGGCCGCTCACCAGCGGGTCCATCGCTTCGATGAGCAGCGAGGCGACCTGCATCGCGCGCCGCCGCTTCGCGTCGACTTCGCGAGCCGCGTTGAATGCCGGGGCCAGCAGCGCGATCGCGACGCCCCTGTCGGTGCCCGCGACGCGCACCGCCGCACCCTGATCGTGCAGGTTGAAGCCGAAGTCCGGCCCTAGCGCGTCCGTTACAGCCTTTAGGACCCGCCCTTCGGGTGTCTGCAACCGGCGTGCGTCGCGGTTAACGTCGATGCCCTGTGCGTTCCGGCGCTGAAAGCGCTGCGCGCCGTCCGGGTTGAGCATCGGGATCATGTGGACCGTGGCGCCCTGCGCGATGCGCCGAGCCACCGGATGATCACCGCGTTCGTGGAAGAACCGGGTGATGTCCGCGAGCGCCATCGACGCGGTACTCTCGTCGCCGTGCATCTGCGACCAGAGCAGGACGGTCGTCGGACCCGACCCGAACGTGAGATGCCTGATCTCACGGCCCTCGACACTCTGACCCGCGCGCGTGGAGCTGACGTTTCCGCCCAAGTACGGCGCGACCGCGCGCCAGTACGTCCCGTGGTTGAAGCGGCGGTCCTCCAGCCCCGCGACCCGCACGTCGTCGTAGACATCGATCAGCTCGGCGCTGATGGTGGCGGCATCGGAGTAGGCCGGCGTTCCGGCGCTGGTGCGCGCGGGCGCCGAAGCGGGGGTGGCGCACGCGCCTAGCGTGAACAGAAGAATGGGCAGATGTCGTCGCATCATGGAGTTGGCACTCTCGCTAGGTGGTTCTTGCAGTAGAAACGTGGACAATCTAAGGACGGCGAGGGCAGGCTGCACCTCCCCTCCGACCCGAAATAGCCACCAAACCCCCTCCTGTTGCGAGCACAATTGCGAGCAGAGCACGGGATTCGATTCCGATCTAGAGGAGCAGGTATGAAAGAGCACGAGCTCGCGGTGGTCGACGGCAACTCGACCCTACCTGAGGCCACCGAACGACCCGAGATAGCCCGAACCCTGGCGGATTGGGAGCCGACGCCGAGAGTGATAACGCAGGAGGAGGAGGAGTTGCTCGACTCGGTCACGGTATCACCCGCGGCCTCGGTCTACCTCAAAGCGTTGATCGGCCACCGGGAACAGTATTGTCGCGTGCTCAGCCATAGGGATCGACCCGTCGACACCGCGGAAATGGAAAAAGAGGGATGCGCAGTTTGCAGCGATCCTGGCCGACATCAGGGAGGAGATCGTAGAGCGCTGGAACGCGGTCGCTGAATACCGAGCCTTGCACGGCTTTGAAGAGCGGATCTACGACAAGCATGGCAATCTGGCTGGCCGGAAGATCAAGCAGGACCCGAGCTTCCTGCGAGCGATGCTAGGCGCCCAGGACCCCGAGCATTGGGGGGCTCGCACTGAGCGGGACTCGAAGATCACGATCGTGATCATGGACGTCGATGAGTAGGGTAGTGTTGATCCCGCTCGGTAAGGTGCCTTCCTGGGTCAGACTCCGGCCTTCGATCCCACCGAGTCCGAGCCCATCCCAGAGTTCGTGTTCGATCAGTCGCCGCCCGACGAGTTCGACTCCTGCCCCCCCCGCTGTCTGCCCGGACAAGCTGAGCCATTCGGCCACCTCGACCCGCCCGGCGGAGACTGAGGGGCAGCCTCTGGGCACCTTTCCCGACCTACGGCGCCCCGGTTAGGTTGCCGAACATCTTCAACCGGGCGCGCGCAATCGTCAATCACCATGTCGATGGAGTTGGGCCATCTGCGCTCGTCGTTTCCGCAGCGGTGCGGTTCTTGACTGTCATGCTGCCGCTGCTGGGTCTCGCAGCCCCCACAAGTGGCCAGGAGCGCACTGTGCTCCGCGGCCACGTCGTGGACGCCGTGTCCCAAGAGCCACTGCAGGGCGTGCATATGACGGCGTCGCTCTCGGGCCTCAGCGTTCTGACCGACTCGCTGGGGGACTTCAGCCTTTCGTTCATTCGGGACTGGGGTTACGAGCTCATCGTCGGGGCCATGGGATATCAGCCGGTGCGCATCACTCTGGGGCCTGAGGCCGAGCAGGGCTCGACGACGATCCAGCTGCACCGCGACCCGGAGGCGCTGGCTGGCCTCGCGGTCCTTCACGACCGCCTCGAACAGCGTCGGCGCCGGCGCGGTAACAGGATCCGACTCATCGAGCACGATGAGCTCGCTCTGAGCACGGAGTCCTCCGCCTACGCCCTCGTGCGACGGATCGCCACAGCTCACCCCTGCGACGACCAGCGGGATCTATGTCGGCTCGGCAGATCGAGGGTGCGCATCTGCATCGACGATGTGAGCCCCAGCGCCGGCGCGCGGGAGCTCGAGGCTTATGAGCCGTCTGACCTCTGGCTGATCGAGGTCTTTAACAACGGCAGCCGGGTGCGCGTGTACAGCAGATGGTTCATAGACCAGATCGCCCGAACGAAGCAGGGCGAGATTAGACCTAACCCGATCTGTTGACCCGCCCTCTCTGCGGGGTACCCTCCCCGGCTCGGCCGAAACCCTTCTTTTACCAGGGTGCCTTCCCGCCATGCCGCCTTCGCCGAGTTCAGACTCGATGCGGTAGCGGCCTTCTAGGGCTGCGTTCAGGCGGGTGATGGCTTCGCTCATGCGCTCAAGATGCGGCACAGGTCAGCAGAGCGCGAGGAGATCCCGTCTACAGCGGCCCCCGCACCGCCAAATCGGCCCTGTGACGCACGAGGATCGCCTCAGAGCGTTTTCGGTATCTATTCGGTTCCGGGCCAGCATCACGTTCGGCGTCAACTGACATCAGCCGGTAGATCGCTACACCGTTTCCACTCGAATCGAATCGCGTCTACCGATCTGGAATCGGTGCTGGTGGTCGGTTTTCCTGTTCGTTGGCCACTGACCAGCGGACACACGCTGTAGCGGCGGCCACTCCCGGCCAACTGGTGGCGACAATCGGTGCCCGTGAGGCTGTCCCGAACGAAGACACGCGTCGGGCGACCAGACCCACAGCCATGGTGGGGCCGCTGTCGGCGCCGTCGTGAAGGCCAAAGGCCGTCCACAAGCCTATGTCGTCGT
The DNA here is from genome assembly GCA_022560615.1 of Gemmatimonadota bacterium. Lineage (NCBI taxonomy): Bacteria > Pseudomonadati > Gemmatimonadota > Gemmatimonadota bacterium. The sequence goes on along the minus strand of JADFSR010000003.1, from coordinate 3,125 downwards.
CTCCCCTGTAGCCTTCGGCATCTACTTCGGCAGCGATGTAATAGAACAACTGGCCCCTATACGCCCCCGGCGACATGAATGCCCACGCGTGACGGAGCGTTACTCCGTCGTCGGCTAGGGCTTCGGCTAGGTATCCCAGCGTGGCTTCCGGGACGGGCAGGCATCCGAGGGGTAGTAGGGCTCCCTCCTCCGGGGCGGGCGGGGCCGCGCCTCTGTTTCCTGGTCAGGGACCGGTTGTTCTGTGCTGCAGCTGATCAGGACCAGCATCGCGGGGAAGGCGGAAAGCACTCGGAAGCAGCAAAGAGCAGACACAGTTCACCTCGGACTCAGACCGTCACCGAACACTAAGCGTAGATCAGCACGCCTGCCACCTCGTCACTCAGCTTGCCGAGTGATGGGATCGACGCGACGCTATCACTCACGAGGGTGATCGGATGGGAGTTGCCCATGCGATCAAGATGCGGCGCAGGTCAGCAGAGCGCGAGCAAGATCCGTCCACAGCGGCCCCGCACAGTCAAATCGGCCCTGTCACGCACGAGGATCGCCTCAGAGTGTCTTCGGTCTCTATTCGGGTGTGTGGGTAGGCCAGGAGATCGTCGTGGCTTAGAACACCGTCACCATCCAGGTCGGTCATTCATGGCCAGCTATCCCTTCCTTGTGATTATTCCTACCTACCAAAGTAGGCGAAGTCCTCCCAGTCCTCCTCACGTCGCGCTTGAAGCGTACATCGTCCAGGTAGACGGACGTGCGGCTGCCCGCTCGCCCATGGTAACGCCCCGGGTTCGGGGGCAAGCTCCGCGATGGCGACCCCGGCTCAGCGACTCCCTCGATACGGACACGACGCCCGCTGTGCACGCGACTGGGTCGGCTCCCAGCACGTCTATCGATCACGCCGGCCGACCGCTACACCACTCTATCCGGTGGTGCAGCACCATCTAGAGACGTTCCTCGCCCAAGCCACCGAGAGCGATGCCATGGGCTACGGTGTGCCCTCGTGGGTGGAGAAAGATCTGCGAGCGTACCTACGCTGTGGTATCCTCGCCCACGGTTTCGCCAGGGTACGGTGTGAGGACTGTGGCCACGAACGGCTCCTCGCGTTCTCATGCGCGACGCGGGGCGTCTGCCCGTCATGTAATACGCGGCGTATGGCCGAGGTCGCCGCCCACGTCACCGATCACGTGCTGCCTCACCTTCCTGTGCGACAGTGGGTGTTGAGCCTTCCGAAGCGGCTACGTCCCTTCCTGGAGGGCAGCCCTGACATCGCCAGCGCCGTCCTGCGGATCTTCATCCGTGCCGTCCGCACGACCCTGTGCCGCACCAGCCCGGGTGCACCACGCGACGCTCAAGTCGGGGCGCTCAGCTTCCTTCAGGTCTTTGGATGTCAAAGCGGAATTACTTGACACTGGAACGGCGAGGTGGATTTCGAGGTTCTGCCCGTGGACCACGACGCGTTCTACGAGGAGGCGGAGGATCGTCTGTTGGGTGTCGAAGTCGGCGTCGAGGAGGTTGGCCTTGAGTGCGGAGATCACTTCCTGGGCACCGAGGGCGCGACTGCGGACGAGCTCCAACTCGAGGTGCTTGGTCTTGATCTCGGCGAGAGCGAGCTCGGCTGCGGCGTGGGTTGCTTCCAAAGCCTGGATCCGAGTGCGGAAGGGCTCCAGGGCGAGTGCCCCGATCTGGTAGGCATCCGTGAGTCGGTCCCGTTGCCGGGTCAGTTCATCGAGTCTGGCTTCGGCCTTCTGGGTGCGGGCGTCCTGGTCGAGGGGCGTCGTGGTCTGCCGCTCGACCCACGCTGCCAGCTCTTGGGCGAAGGAGTCGGAGTCGAGAAGCAGATCGCGAACGGAGGTCCAGACGGCCTCGTTGACGCCGGCGGCTCGCAGGGGATCGTTAGGGCAGCGGCCCCGGACGGCGTCAGGGAACGGATCGGGCTGTTTGCCGCACTTGTAGTAGTGGTAGATGCGCTCGCCGCCGCCGCTGCGCGGACTGGCTTTCCCCGATCCCACGTAGGCACCTCCGCACACCCCGCACTTCAGCAGCCCTCGGAGCAGATAGACGCCCTCGTACTTGAGGCGCCGTTTCGCGAAGTGGCGGTTCTCCTGGATGCGCCGTTGCACGAACTGGAAGAGTGGCTCGTCAATGAGCGCAGGCACCGGGACCTCGATCCATTCAGCCCGCGGGCGTTCGGTGATGATATTTCTCGGAGTCTGTCCCTCGCTGCGCGTGCTCTTCGTGCGGTTGTAGTAGGCGGTTCCGATATACCACTCACAATGGAGCATGCGGAGCACGGTGCTGGGCGCCCAGGCATCCTTGCCCCTCCGCGTCTTCCACTCCGAGCCATTGAGCTTGCGAAGGACGCCGTGCAGGCTCAAGCCCTCCTCGGCGTACCACGCCCAGACCTGGCGGACCATGGCGGCCTCATCCTCATCGATCAGGATCTTGCCGTCCCCTCCGTATCTCTTCGCGTTCCTCCGGTACCCGTAGGGGAGCTGGCCCGGGGACAACTCACCCATCCGGGCACGGTGTAGGCGCCCCCGCCGCGAACGCTCCGCGATCTTGGCCCGTTCATACTCGGCGATAGCTCCCTGGATCTGGAGCAGAAGCTGGTCGTCAGGGGAGTCGGTGATGGGGCGCTCACAGAAGTGGACCTCGACGCCTGCTCGCTTCAGCTCTTCGATGAGCAGGACCTGGTACGCGTACTTCCTTGCGAGCCGGTCGGGGCAGAGCACCACCACGACATCGAAGCGCCCCTCCCGGGCATGGTCCCTCAGTTCATCGAGCGCCGGACGATCGAGATAACTACCGCTGTAGCCTTCGTCCGTATAGGTGAGGGCCGCGGTGGTGTGAAAGCCTTGCTGCTCAGCGTCCCGCACAACCGCGGCGAGCTGGCTCTCGATCGTTTGCTCCTTCTCCTGCATCTCGGTCGAGACGCGAGCGTACAGTGCAGCGCGTTGCATCCTCGCCTCCTGTCGGCCTGTTGGCCAGTTGGTAGACAAACTGGTAGAGGCGAGTCCGACGGTCGGCCGTGTCCGCGGTGCCCACCGGGATCATCTCCACGTGGAAAGTGCCCACCCGATCCGCGCGCCACGCCTCGCCCACCGGGTCCCGTTCCAGGAGCCCGAGCAGGC